>CAZURD010000001.1:0-12293 GCA_964623445.1 uncultured Prevotella sp.
CCGATTCGGGTTTAACCCAAATCGGTCGTTAGGTCGTTATTACGCCGAGAATGGGCTTTCTTCATACTCTTCGTCTGCTTCCACGGCTCCCGTGACACAACAAAAGAAGCCTGCACACGCGGCATCCAATCCACAGTCATGCTGCGGGAAACCCTCGGCTACCGTGGAAAAAGAAAAGGGCGGGAGGGCGACCGATGCCGCTCTCCCGCCCTGTGCGTGGACCTGGAGGGAATCGAACCCTCGTCCAAACGGCGGAACCATGCGCTTTCTACATGCTTATCCCGGCCTGCTGTTTTCGTGCGCCGGCAAGACCCGGGCCACCAACCGACGCCTTATCCCCTGAAACTTCGCCGCGCGAACGGGGCTTCGCACGGCTATTCCCGATTTGACTGCACCGCCATGACAGGGAGCTTCGGGAAGAGTTAGCCCCTGGGCGATGTCCCGTCCCACCACCTTGTGGCGGGATTAAGCCTCGGACCTACTGTGCTTCGGTCAGGCAGCGAGAGCGTAGTTGTTTTCGCCAGATAAATTTTTGGACGGCTGGATTATGGAGGACAACGCCCGTCGCTCCGCATGCTTACGCACCATCCTCACCCGCTGTCAAATCCAGTCAGGCCCCGGTGCGGCGCATCCAACGCTCGCCGAGACAGGCTCGCTTGCTGAATGGCAGCGCAAAAATAGGCATTTTTTGCCGAACGGCAATGGTAGGACAATTAAAAATGCGTACCTTTGCAATAATTTTTGGGAAAGACGGTTTATAGAAAAAGAACCAACACAATCGCAACAACGCCGATACATACGACAGAAAGATGAGAAGACACTTCCTTGTGGCCCTGGCACTGGCGGCATGGGCGACGGTGGCATGGGCGCAGTCGTCCATGACTGAGCAACAGATTATAGAGTATGTAATGACCGAGCAGCAGAAAGGCACGTCGCAATCGCAAATCGTAACAAAACTAATGCAGCGCGGCGTGACCATCGACCAGATACGCAGCGCGAAGACGAAATATGAGCGGCAGGCACAGGACCAAGGCCTCGGCACTGTCGACATAACCACCACGGGCAAGTCAACCGACCGTCTGCGCAAGCCGAACGGCGACCAGAAGGATGAGCGCAACGTGTCGCGCTACCGCATAAAAGACGGGAACGTTCCCACAACCACCACGCGCACATACGACTACAACGACCCCGACTTCATGCTGATGAAGCGGGAGCTAAGTTCGTTCATGCCCGACTCGGCCGAGATATACGACCAGATGTACCTCGACGAAATGATGCAGGGCATGGAGGACAAGAACCGCCGGAAGATATTCGGTCACGACATATTCAACAACAAGTCGCTGAGCTTTGAGCCAAACATGAACATCGCCACGCCGCAAGACTATCAGCTCGGCCCGGGCGACGCGGTGTTCATCGACATCTACGGCGCATCGCAGAGCACCATAGAGAGCACCATCTCGCCCGACGGCACGGTGACCATCGAGGGCTTCGGCCCTGTCGTGGTGGGCGGCCTCACCGTGGCTGAAGCCAACGAGCGGCTGCGCTCCACGCTCGGCACGCGGTACACAAGCTCCAGCATCAACCTCACCGTGGGACAGACACGCACCATCACCGTCAACGTTATGGGCGAGGTGCAGACCCCGGGCACATACACGCTCTCGGCATTCTCCACCGTCTTCCACGCGCTCTACATGGCGGGAGGCATCAACGACATCGGCACGCTGCGCAACATAAAGGTGTACCGCGACAACAAACTCGTGACCGTGGTGGACATCTACGACTACATCCTCAACGGAAAGCTGTCGGGCAACGTTCGCCTTTCAGACAACGACGTGGTGCTCGTAGGCCCCTACGAGAGCCTCGTCAACGTGGCGGGAAAGGTGAAACGCCCCATGTTCTACGAGATGAAGAAGAACGAAAGCCTCGCCACCGTACTGAAATACAGCGGAGGCTTCACCGGCGATGCCTACAAGGAGTCGGTGAAAGTGGTGCGCAAGTCGGGGCAGCGATACTCCATATATAATGTGGGTGAGTTCGACTTGAACACGTTCCGCATGGAGGACGAAGACTCCGTGAGCGTCGACTCCGTGATTCCGCGCTTCTCCAACATGGTGGAAGTGAAGGGCGCGGTGTTCCGCCCAGGCATGTATCAGGTGGGCGGCGACATCACGACCGTGGGCGCTCTGCTGAAGACGGCGGGGGGAGTGATGGAGGACGCTTTCACTGCGCGCGCCGTTATGCACCGCATGAAAACCGACCGCACGCTCGAAGTACTCTCCGTGGACGTGGCGGGGATACTCGACGGGACTACGCCCGACGTGCCCCTGCGCAACGAGGACGTGCTCTTCGTGCCGTCGCGCAGCGAAGTGCAGCAGCAACAGACAATCACGATACACGGCGAAGTGGTCTACCCCGGCATCTACAAGTATGCCGACAACGAAACCATCGAGGACTTCATAATGCAGGCCGGAGGACTGAAGGACAATGCATCGATGATGAAAGTGGACGTGTCGAGGCGAATAATAGACCCAATGGCAACGCACGACACGGACACGATAGCCCGCACTTACTCGTTCCGGATAAAGGACGGCTTCGTGGTCGACGGGCTGCCGGGATTCGTCCTGCAACCCTACGACGAGGTGTACGTGAGGGCGCAGCCGGGATTCACAGAGCAGAAGAACGTCAGCGTGGAGGGCGAGGTGCTCTATGCAGGCACATACACGCTCTCGAAGAAGAGCCAAAGGCTTAGCGAAGTGATAAGGCAGGCAGGTGGACTGACCAACACCGCCTATCCAGAGGGCGCACGACTGGAACGCACCATCACGCCCGAGGAACAGCTGCGAATGGAAAACGTGCTGAAGATGGTGAAGTCGAACACTGCCGACGGCGACTCCATCGACGCAAACAAGCTCGACCTCGGCACAACCTACTACGTGGGCATCGACCTCGACCTGGCATTGGCGCACCCGGGGAGCAGCTACGACATAGTGCTGCGTGAGGGCGACCGCATAATCGTGCCGGAATACAGCGGCACGGTGAAGATAAGCGGCGAAGTGATGTACCCCAACACTGTGGCTTACAGCGACGGCAAGAAGCTCGACTTTTACATCGACCAGGCCGGCGGATGGGGACAACGCGCCAAGAAAAAACAGACTTACATAGTCTACATGAACGGAACGGTGGCCAAGGCCAGCAGCAAGAACAGGCCCAAACCGGGCTGTGAAATCATAGTGCCGACAAAGCCAATCGGCACGCGCCTGACCACGGCGGAAATCGTAGCCCTCGGCTCCGGAACGGCCTCGGTAGCCACGATGATAGCAACCATCGCCAACTTGATAAAGAACTGACACAGGCAGTGACACATACGCGACACGCAACGGACATCAACTGCAACGACATGGACAACACCCAAGACACCATCGACATAAGGGAACTGGCAAAGCGAGTGCGCAGCCGCAAGAAACTCTTCTTCAAGGCATGGGCCATTGCCTTTGTGGCTTCGTGCCTGTGGATACTGCCACAGCCACGCTACTACCAGACGTTCATCACACTCGCGCCCGAGAGCGAAAGCGTATCATCTGGCGGTTCGCTAAGCTCGCTGGCCTCGACGTTCGGCGTCAACCTCGGAAACATGGCCACGTCAGATGCCATCTACCCGCAGCTCTACCCAGACTTGCTCGCCTCGCCAAACTTCATCGTGGAGCTGTTCGACACGCAGGTGGTGAGCGAGGACGGCGAAATACGCACCGACTACTACACCTACCTCTCCAAAATGCAGGAGTTTTCCATCTGGTCATGGCCGGTAAGGACCATCGGCAGGGCAATGCGCAACATCCTGCCAAAGAAAAACAAGCTCGTCGCCATAGAGGGTGAGGACGGCGAAAAGTCGGGACTGCTCGTGCTTTCCGAGGAGCAAGATGCCATAGTGGGCATGATACAGGACAAGGTTAGCTGCTCCATCGACAAGAAAACGGACGTGCTGACCATCTCCGTGGAGGATCAGGACAGGCTGATATGCGCCACAATGGCAGACTCCGTGAGGGTGAAGCTACAGGAATTCATCACCGAATACCGCACGCAGAAAGCCAGAATCGACCTCGAATACTACACAAAGCTAACGGAGGAGGCACGCGCCGAATACGACGAAGCACTCCACGCATACGCCGAATTTGCCGACGCAAACTTTAATCTCTCGCTCACTTCATACAAAGCCCAGGAGGAAGACCTCCAGAACGAGATGCAACTGAAGTACAACACATACACCACGCTGAACACGCAGATGCAGATGGCAAAGGCAAAAGTGCAGGAACGCACCCCCGCATTCACCATCATTCAGGGCGCAATTGTGCCGCAAAAGCCGGCCGGCCCGAAACGGATGCTGTTCGTGTTCGCCATGATGTTCCTCACAACCATTGGCATTCTGATCCACATATTCAAGGGTGACATAAAGCAACAGCTCACCCACCTAAAGTGAGCGAAGCGCGAATGGAGGCTTCTAAACGCATTGTCATCAACACGATGGCGCAGTATTCGCGTTCGGCCATAAACACGGTGCTGAGCCTTTTCTCCACGCGCATCATCCTGAACGCGCTTGGCGTGTCCGACTTTGGGATATATGCCGTGGTCGGCGGGGTAGTGGCAATGCTCGGATTCATCACCAACGCCCTCATCGTAACCACGCAACGCTACATCTCTTTCTGCCACGGGAGGGACGATTTGGCCGAGGCGCGGCGCACATTCGCAAACAGCCTGCTGCTCCATTTGGCTTTCGCCGCGTGCATCCTGACCCTGCTTCTGGCCTTGCGAGAGCCAATCGTGAATCACTGGATGAACATATCGCCCGACAGGGTCGATGCCGCCAAGACCGTCTACGCTTTCACCGCGTTCATACTGGCCTCCACCATCGTCTCCGCGCCATTCAAGGCCGTGCTCATCGCCCACGAGAACATCGTCTACGTATCGCTTGTAGAGGTGGGCGACGCTGTGCTGAAGCTGCTCATTGCCTTGGGTCTGTCGATGGCATCAGCCGACAAGCTCGTCGTCTACGCTGCCTGCATGGCGGCAATGCAGGTGTTCAACCTGCTTGCATTCGCCTGCTATGCCACCTTGAAATACACCGAATGCAAGGGCAGGCCACGCCGCTCCGAGATCGACCGCGCACACGTCATGCGTCTGCTTGGCTTCGCCTGGTGGACGACATACGGCACGGGAGCCGTCGTCCTGCGCAACCAGGGAATCTCATTGATGCTCAACAACTTCTTCGGGACTGTCATCAATGCCGCCTATGGCATAGCCTTTCAGGTGTATGGAGCATTGGCCGTGGTGTCATCGTCGATACTCAACGCCATGAACCCCCAGATAATGAAGGCCGAGGGGGCATCCGACAGGCAACGCATGATAAGGCTTGCCATGACCGAGAGCAAGTTTTCGTCAGCTCTCATCATGCTTGTCGCCATCCCGGTGATGTCGGAAATGGGCGGGGTGCTCGCCTTTTGGCTCACCGACGTGCCTCCCCACACGGAGATGTTCTGCAAGTTTATCCTCGCGAGCTTCCTCCTCGACCAACTAACTTATGGTCTGAACTCAGCCAACCAAGCCGTCGGCCGCATACGCACATACACCCTGCTTATGTACACTCCCAAGCTGCTCATCCTGCCGGCGGTGCTCATCCTGCTGCATCGGGGCGGCCAACCCATCCATGCCATGATGCTCTATGCCGGCATTGAGGCCGTCGTGTCGGCCGGGCGACTGTTCTACATGCGGCGGGCGATAGGTCTCGACATCGCCATCTATGCCAAAAAGGTGCTCCTCCCGCTCCTCCCGCTGGCCGCTGTGCTCTTTGCCGTGAGCCAAGGCTGCACCGCTCTCCACCCGTTCAAGTTCCGCTTCGTGCTCACGTTCGCCGTCACCGTTGCCTCCGGATGCGCGGCATTATGGGCGTTTACCCTAAGCACTGATGAGAGGCAGTTCGCCAAGAGCGCAGCACTGAAACGCGCCAAAGGCATCTGACAAAACCTAAACGCAAGCAACGACAGAGACATGGAACAGCAAGCGTCAAACACATCAATATTGGTCGGTAAGCGTTGGATTGCCTCAACGCTCTTCCACGCCGCCATGCTGCTTACCTATTTCTGCTCTCTCCACGCGTGGCCGCTGTGGCCGATAGACTCCTACTACCCCCTTTTGGTGTGTGCATTGCTGTTGCCGGCAATGGCCGTGTCGAACTCCATGAGCGTGCCTTTCTTCTGTCGGCGCAACTTCCTCCCTCCCATGATAGCCTACATCCTGCTGCTCTACTACCAGCTTTTCGTGAACGGGGCTAACTTCAACGGCTTCTTGGTGCAGAGCTTCAACATAGTTATCTTCCTCGCGCTGTTCCGCATCAGCCACGAGCGACTGATCGAACTGAGCACGTTCCTCGCCAAGGCGATGGCCATTCTGGTGTGCGTGACGCTTCCGCCGTACATACTCTACCAGCTCGGGCTTCCCCTTCCCTGCTCAAACATATCCTACGGCGACAAGGAATACAATTTCAGCAACTACTATTTCTTCCTCATCGAGGACGGCGTGTTCTACTGGTCGTTCCTCCCTCGCTTCCATTCCATATTCCTTGAGCCGGGTCACTTCGGCACGGCGACGGTGCTTTTGCTGCTGTCTCAGATGGGAAAGTGGCGGCGGTGGTACAACGTTGTGCTCATCATTGGCACGCTGTTGTCGTTCTCGCTCGCCGCATACGTGCTCATTGTGTGCGTGATGGTACTCAACTCGTGGTGCCAGCGCAGGCGCGTTTTCCTCAAACTTGCCGCCACCGTGGGCATGGTGGCCGCCGTTGTGGTAGGCTCTTTCTTCTATAACGGAGGCGACAACCTCATCCACGACCTCATAGTGATCCGCCTTGAGGTGGACGACGGCGAACTGGCGGGCGACAACCGCGTGACCGAAGACTTTCAGACAGAGTTCGACAGCTTCCTCACCTCCTCCGACGTGCTCCTCGGGCGCGACATCGACTACAGCGCGATGGAAAAAAATTCGGGCTTCCGCGTGTACATTTACGAGAACGGTCTCATCGGCTTGATGCTCGTGATTGTGTTCTATCTCGTGGCATTCGCCCACACGCCCGATCGGCGCGCATGGGTGGCGGCGATGGTGATAGGCATGCTTTGCTTCATTGTCAGGGGCTATCCGCTATGGTACAACATATTCATACCGCTGCTCTGCACTGTTTACACCGATTTCGCCTCACTGGCGAAGAAGTCCGAAGCCACCGACAACGCGCGGCGTGAGAAGGCGGAGCTTGCGCCAAAAGCATGACAAGCGCAATGAAAGTGCTGTATGTGATAAATGCAACCACACCCGCAGGCGGTGCCAACAAGTCGCTGCTTGCGATGCTCGACGGTCTCACGGAGCGCGGCATTACGCCCGTTGTGGTGGCTCCCGATGCCGGGGGCATCTGCCATGCGCTCCACGACCAAGGCATTGAGACGCACGCATTGCCGTTCCGTCCAAACACATTTCCAAGGCTGTCCTCCGCAAAGGACTGGCCGACGTTCCTCCCGAAGCTCGCCGCCCGCCGCCTCGTCAACGCCAAGGCGGCCAAGGCCGTGGCGCGGCTGTGCATTGAACGCGGCGTGGAACTTGTGCATTCAAACGTCAGCGTGGTGGACATCGGCTTCCGGACGGCCATGACGCTCGGCCTGCCGCACGTCTACCACTTCCGCGAATTTGCCGACCTCGACTTCGGTATGCACTATTTCCCCTCATGGCGGGCGTTCCACAAGGCCATCGACCGACCGCTAAGCTACTCCATCTGCATCACGCGCGGCATCGCGTCCCACCACGGACTGTCGGGGGCGAGGGCGCGGGTGATTTACAACGGCATCGCCAACCTCCCCCACCCTGCCGCCACGGCGGAGCGGACGCGGCGGTTTCTCTTCGCAGGGCGCATCGAACCGGCCAAGGGTCTGGCCGAAGCCGTGCAGGCATATTGCCTCTACGCCAAGCAGACGGATGCCCCGGCGCAGTTGGCCGTGGCTGGCGAAGTCACCGATGCGGCCTACTTCCAGCGCACAAAGGCGTTCATTTCCGACAATGGTCTCGATGCGAACATTGCCTTCCTCGGCGAGCGCAGCGACGTGGCGCAACTCATGCAGAAGTCCATTGCCACCATCGTGGCCTCGCGCTTTGAAGCCTTTGGCCGCACCACGGCGGAGGCAATGGCCTGTGGCTGCCTCGTCATAGGCCACGACACGGGGGGCACACGCGAGCAGTTCGACAACGGACTTCGCCTCACTGGCAAGGAGATCGGCCTGCGCTACACCACCGTGGAGCAGCTCGCCGAGCACCTGCACGCCGTGGCCGATGCGCCCGCAGGCAGCCATGCCGACATGGAATGCCGCGCAAGGTTCACCGTGGAACGCCTCTACTCCACCGAGGCCAACGTGGAAAGTGTGTTCAATTTCTACAAAGACATAACAGACCAATGCAACAAGCAATAAAGATTGTGGCCGAGGCCATCGGCCTGTGCCTGTCGCTCATCGTCCCGTCGGGCGCGCCAAAACTGTTCATGGCGTTCGTCTCGCACGTCTACACGGGATTCCTCCGCAGGCGTTTCGCCCACTTTGGGAAAGGCGCGACCATAGCGTTCCGCGCCACGTCGCTGCACGGTCTCGCCCACATCCACGTCGGCGACGACGCAAAACTGGACAGGGGGATTAGGCTGACGGCATGGGACAACTACCTCGGCACTAAGCATTCGCCCGAAATCCGCATTGGCGAAGGCTCGCACATCGGCGAGAACGCGCACATCACGGCCTGCAACTCCATAGTCATCGGCCGTCACCTGCTCACCGGCACGAACGTGCTTATCACCGACAACGCCCACGGGGAGACCATGCGCGCAATGCTCGACATGCCACCAATGGACCGCCCTCTCTGGTCGAAGGGCGGCGTGACGATAGGCGACAACGTGTGGATTGGCAGCAACGCCTGTGTTATGCCGGGCGTATCCATCGGCGATGGGGCTGTCATCGGCGCAAACAGCGTGGTCACAAGGGACGTGCCGCCATACGCAGTGGCCGCCGGCGTGCCCGCGAGAATCCTGAAACAAGTCAACAACCAAGACTGAAAGCTCAATGGACGCAAGAATAATAGCTTACTACCTGCCGCAGTTCCACCCCATACCCGAGAACGACGAGCACTGGGGGGCGGGCTTCACGGAATGGCGCAACGTGGCGCAGGCACGGCCTCTCTTCCGTGGCCACTACCAACCGCACATCCCGGCCGACCTCGGTTTCTACGACCTGCGACTGCCGGAGACGCGCGAACAGCAAGCCGCCCTGGCCCGCGAGGCGGGCATCGAGGGCTTCTGCTACTACCAATACTGGTTCGGCGGCGGCAAGATGCTCCTCCAAAGGCCGTTCGAGGAGGTGCTTGCCTCGGGCAAACCCGACTTCCCTTTCTGCGTGTGCTGGGCCAACCACGACTGGACTACAAAGTCATGGACGCGAACCAACGGCGCGAACGGCTCGCGAATCATCGCCAAACAGACCTATCCGGGCATCGACGACTATACGGAACACTTCAACTATATGCTCCCGGCGTTCCGCGACCACCGCTACATCCGCGTGGACGGCAAGCCGCTCTTCCTCGTATATGACCCCTACAACTTCACCGATGTCAGCCGCTTCCTCGACACGTGGCGGAAGCTCGCCGTCGCAAACGGACTTGGGGGAATGTTCTTCGTGGGTGTGACGAACTCCACGTCCACCATAAAGCGGCAGGCCGACGGGAGCCTGCGCCGCGTGATGCCCAACCCGGCGAGCAGCGAGGAGGTCTACAACGACATCCTTAGCCTTGGCTTCGATGCCGTGAACTCTTTCGGAAAGACACGCGCCGAGATGATATATTCGGGCAAGTACCGCCGCCTGGCGCAACTTTTCCTGCGCAAATTCCTTTCAGGCATGAGCGTCACCAAGTTCGACTACGAGCGCGTGGCGCGCAACTTCTTTGCCCCCGAGGACAGTTGGGACAACGTTTTCCCCACCATCGTCCCGCAATGGGACCGCACTCCGCGCGTCGGCTCTTACGACGGGGTGTATGTCAACGCCACGCCCGAAGCCTTCCAGCGGCACATCGAGCAAGCCCTTGCGCTCGTTTCCGGCAAGCAACCGCAGCACCGCATCCTCATGCTCCGCGCATGGAACGAATGGGGAGAGGGCAACTACGTCGAGCCTGACCTCAAATATGGGCACGGCTGGCTCAACGCCATCGCCGCCGCGCTCGGCAAGCAGAAGTGAAACAGCGGCAAGCCATGCTCATATCGGTAATCATTCCCACTTACAAGCCTGCGGCATACATCTACGAATGCCTCGACTCGCTGGCGCGGCAGACGCTCGACCACGGGCTGTTTGAGGTGATTGTGGTGCTCAACGGCTGTGCAGAGCCTTACCTTTCCGACCTGCGCCGCCATGTCTCCGCCATGCCGCAGATGGCCGTCAGCGTGGTGCAGACCGACGTTGCGGGCGTATCCAACGCCCGCAACGTGGGCATCGGCATGGCTCGCGGCGAGCATGTGGCCTTTGTCGACGACGACGACTGGCTCAGCCCCGACTACCTTGCCTGCCTCGCCGCACTCGCGGGCGACGGTGTTCTGGCCGTGGCAAGGGTGGTGCAGGTGGACGAGACCACCGGCGCGGAACTGCCGCACTACGTCACCCGTGCCTACGACAGGTGCTCCGCGCTCGCCAACCCAAGCCTGTTCGCTGCCCGCAGCTTCTTCTCCTCGGCGTGTGCAAAGCTCATTCCGCACAAGGCCATAGGCCGCCACCGCTTCAATACGCGCTATGCGCTCGGCGAAGATGCCCTGTTCATGTTCCAAGTGTCAAAGGATGCCGGCCGCGTGAGGCTCGCGCCGCCCACCGCCACCTACTTCGTGCGCAAGCGCGCAAGCTCCGCTTCCCACCGCCGCTACCCCTACTCCTTTCGCGTGAAGCTCGCCCTGAGCCTCTCGCTCACCTATCTCGCCACCTATCTCAAGTCCCCGGCGCGCTACAACCTGCCATTCATGCTCTCGCGCATAGCGGCCACTTTGCTGAAGCTCACGCAAAGAGGATACGCAAAGTAGCGGCTTGGAAAGCATAATCGCCACCATAATAATATAAGGTATTGGGCATGACTGGGCGTTTGTCCCGATGCCAAAGCCTGTCCGCCGTGACGCAAGAGGCGCATGAAAACGTTTCGCGCATTGCCTCTCGCGGTCATTGCCTGTACAGTTCCACAATCCTTTCCACCACGGGTCGCGCCCTGTGCTGCCGGTCGAAGAGCAGCGGATAGGCCGTGCGCCCGCGCACAGGCCAGTTGTTCAGCCACGAATCTCCGTCGCTCACGCCCCACAGGCAGATACGACTTATCTGGTGGCGATGCCGATGGAAGATGCCGAACAGCTCCATCCACCGCTGCTCCAACCGCCGTTCCATATCTTCCGTCAGCCCGTCGCGAAACGGGTCGAGTTCCTTTCCGTAGTCAAAGTCGAGGCTCACCTCCGCCCCGCCGAAGCCTTTCGGCGCAGGCAGCATGTTCAGGTCAAGCTCGCTGATCATCACTTTCACCCCGCAGGCGGCCAAGGAATCCATCGCAGCCTCGTACAGTTCGAGGTCGGGCCAGTAGAGACCGTTGTGGCTCTGCATTCCCACCGCGTCTATCCGCAGTCCCTTCGCCTTCAGCTGCCTCACGAGACGGCACACCGCGTCGCGCCGTCCGGGGGCAGACATGGAGTAATCGTTGTAGTAAAGCTCTGCGTCAGGGTCGGCCTCATGGGCAAAGCGGAATGCCAGTTCAATGAAGTCGAGGCCTATTATCTCGCTCCATGGCGACTGCCGCAGCGTGCCGTCGTCGTTGAACGCCTCATTCACCACGTCCCAGCCCCTCACCCTGCCACGGTAGCGACCCACCACCGCATGGATGTGGCGGCGCATACGTTCCACGAGCAGTTCGCGGGTGGCCGGCCGTCCAAGGCTGTCGGTGAACATCCACGTGGCTGCCTGTGAGTGCCACACAAGGCAATGGCCTATCGGCACTGCCCCGTTGGCCTCGGCATAGTCCACGAAGCGGTCGGCCTCGGCAAAGTTGAACACGCCCTCCCGAGGCTGCAACGCCCCGGCTTTCATGCAGTTCTCCGCCACGAGCGAATTGAAGTGCTCACGTATTATGCGCGTGGCCGCAGTGTCAAGTCCGGCACACTGCCTCGCGTTCACGGCCACGCCCATGAGGCATTCCGCGCCGACGGCATCCTTCAA
>CAZURD010000001.1:12393-23750 GCA_964623445.1 uncultured Prevotella sp.
CGCAACGAGGCATTCGTTGAAGCCCAACGAGGCATTCATTGCCCTCCAACGAGACACCCGCCGGAAACAGCGGGACAGGCACGCCTTTTTAGTTGCACATTTGCAACCACGCCGAGGGCATCCCAAAGCACGTATGTAAGGACAGAAAAAGGCATCAATGTGCCTTTCGTCGGCAAACATTGGCTATCTTTGCACGACCAAAAACATTTGCACCTACTATGAATCTGGAGGGCATACAAAAACTTATTCAGCGCAAACCCAACATCGCCGACGCGCTCGGCATGAACTTCGTGTCCACCCCCGAGGCCGACACGTGCGTGGCAACGATGCGCGTAGACAACCGCACTTGCCAGCCGATGGGACTGCTCAGCGGCGGGGCGACGCTCGCCCTTGCCGAATATCTCGCAGGCGTAGGCTCGGCGACACTCTGCCCCGACAGGGCGGTGGTGGGCGTGAACGTCAGCGGCAGCCACGTGAGGAGTGCCTTTGAGGGCGACACCGTGACGGCCACGGCGCGCATCGTTCACAGCGGACGCACGCTCCACGTGTGGAACGTGACGGTCACCGACTCGTCGGGGAAGGTGATTTCCACCGTGAGCGTGATGAACTTCGTCACCGACAAGGCGGTGAACACAGCGGAATGACGGCTCGCGCACTGTTCCGACTGCCATACGCCGAGACCTACACCGTGGTGGAGCAGGTCACGGGCAAGCCCGAAGAGCTGTCCGCGCCGGGGCAACTCGACGGGCGCGAGGGCTTCGTCGTCGCTCCGTTCGCCGCCGACAGCCACGAGCCTCTGCTGCTGATTCGCCCCGACCGCGTGGAAACGCGCCGCGTGCAGGCGGAAACGATGGTGGCGGGACGTATGCAACAGGCGGCGGACAGGCGAGAGCGCGACCGCAGGGACTATGCCGAGAGCTTCTCACTGTGCCACGCCCAGCTCGCCGCAGGACGGTTCGACAAGCTGGTGCTGGCACGGACTACGGTGGAGCGCATGGCACGCCGCGTGCCGACGGAGCAACTTTTCCTGCGTGCCTGCCGCCTCTACCCGCGCACGTTCGTGGCTCTCGTGGAGGCAGAACGCTGCGGCACGTGGCTCGCCGCCACGCCCGAAATACTGCTGAGCGGCGAGAACGGGCGGTGGCGCACGATGGCACTGGCTGGCACAATGCGCCTCACGGGTTGCCGCCTCGGCTTCGACAATCCGCCCACCCCGGGCGGAACGAAAGGCCAAGAGCCTGACTGGGACAGCAAGAACCGCCGCGAGCAACGCATCGTGGCAGACTACATAGAACGCACTCTGAGGCCGTTGGCGGCTGACTTCAGCTGCGGCGAGGCTCACACGGTGCGCGCAGGCGACGTGGTTCACCTGCGGAGCGACTTCAGTTTCCGCCTCGCCTCCGGGGTCGGCGCGGGAGCGGTGGTGTCGGCATTGCACCCCACGCCGGCCGTCTGCGGCCTGCCCAAGGCCGATGCCTACACGTTCCTGCTTGCCAACGAGCCGTCGCCGCGCAGTTATTACAGCGGCTTCATCGGGCCGTGGGGCATCGGCGGCGGCACGCACCTCTATGTCTCGTTGCGCTGCATGTCGCTGTGCGGCGACAGCTGCTGCCTGTATGCAGGCGGCGGACTGCTCCCCGACAGCGACGAGGAGGCGGAATGGCAGGAGACGGAGGCCAAGATGGAGACCATGCGCCGCGTGCTCGGCTCTGTGGCGAACGTCAATATGTAGGAGGATAAAGATGTATAGCGACAAGGAAAGCGCAAACGTGCTCACGGCATTGCTCGTGGCCCACGGAGTGAGACACGCCGTGGTGTGCCCCGGCAGCCGCAACGCACCCATCGTACACGACTTCAACGAGTGCCCCGACATGGCCTGCATCCCCGTCACCGACGAGCGGTCGGCGGGCTTCGTGGCCATCGGCATCGCTTTGGCCACGGCGCGTCCGGTGGCCGTCTGCGTCACCTCCGGCTCGGCGGTGCTCAACCTCGCCCCCGCCGTGGCGGAGGCGGCCTATCGCCATGTGCCGCTGATAGTGGTGTCGGCCGACCGCCCACAGGCGTGGATCGACCAGCTCGACGGGCAGACGCTGCCGCAACAGCAGGTCTTCGGCGGCCTCGTGCGCCGCGCCGTGAACCTGCCCGAGCCTACGGACGACGTGTCGCGCTGGCACGCCAACCGCCTCGCCAACGAGGCATTGAGCCTCGCCACGCTGCGCCTGCCCGCACCCGTACACATCAACGTGCCGCTGAGCGAACCGCTGTTCGGCTTCGGCGTGGCCGCGTTGCCTGCCGTGCGCGTCTTCTCCCACGCCGCGCCTGACAACGGCCCGTGCCGCTGCCAACGGCTCGAAGAGGCGTTGGCACGCGCCGAAAGGCCGATGGTGGTGGTCGGACAGATGCCCAAGGGCGTGGTCAGCGAGCCGCTTCTCCACCGCCTTTCGCGCCGCGCCGTGGTGATAAGCGAGCCGCTGGGTAGCGACCGAGGGGCGACAGTGGCCGACGAAGTGCTCCATGCCGCAGGCAATGACGATGCCCTGCTGCCCGACCTTATTATATATGCAGGCGACACGGTGGTAAGCAAGCGCGTGCGTGGCTTCCTCCGCCGCGCCAACGCGCCTGCCTACCTGCTCGCGGCGGATGCCTCGCAGATGCCCGACCCCACCATGAGCCTTGCGCTGGTGGTGGACTGCGGCAGTCTCGGAGGCGTGCGCGAGATGCTCGAGTCGCTGGCTTCGGATGCCGAAAACACTCCGCTGCGACAGGCATACATTGACCGCTGGGCGGCTCTCTCGGCAAAGGCCGAAAGCATTCGCGCCCACTTTGAACCGCCGTTCTCGCAGATGGCGGCGGTCAAGCACTTCGAGGAGCAGCTCAACGGCCATCAAACCGACTTCCACGCACACTACGCCAACAGCTCGGCCGTGCGCTTAGCCAACATCTACGCCCGCCACTACGTCTGGTGCAATCGTGGTGTCAACGGCATTGAAGGCTCGCTGTCTGTCGCGGCGGGCTTCTCCCTTGCCGTGGAGGAAACGGTGTTCTGCGTCATCGGCGACCTTAGTTTCTTCTACGACCAGAACGCCCTTTGGAACACGTCGCTGCGCGGCAACCTGCGCATCCTGCTCCTGAACAACCGCTGCGGAGGCATCTTCCGCACGCTGCGCGGCCTCGAAGGCAGTCAGGCACGCGACACGATGGTGGCTGCCGCCCACAACGCCAGCGCACGAGGCATCTGCACACAGCACGGAATCGACTACATACAAGCCTCCGACATGGACGGGACGAGGCGCGGAATCGGCGAACTTCTCTCGCGCAAATCCGCCCGCCCCGTGCTCCTCGAAGTGCTTACCGATGCCGAGGAGGATGCCCGCGCCCTGCAAGAATACTACCAAAGGCTGTGCGGAACGGCAGCCGAAAGCAAGTGAGCCACGCCCGCCGGTATTGCGTTTCGCACATGCCCTACACGCCAAGTCCGCCTTGCGATGCCTCCACAGAATCGCAAGGCGGATTTATTTGCATATCCAAAGAAAAACAAAACGAAGTTTCCTCCATGTTCACCGATTTTGCGCTACCTTTGCAGAAGCCATGCCGCGCCCCACGCCGGGTTGGGCGGGGCTTTTGCGCATGGAACGGATTAACGGGAAAAACGCTACGACATGGGAAAGAGAGAATGGAAGTCCATTGAGGGCTTCGACTTCAAGGAGATTTTGTTCGATGAATACAACGGCATCGCCCGCATCACCATCAACCGCCCGCGCTACCGCAACGCCTTCACGCCGCGCACCACGTGGGAGATGAGCCGCGCCCTGGCATACTGCCGCGAGGCTCAGCGCATCGGCGTGGTGGTGCTCACCGGAGCCGGCGACAAGGCGTTCTGCTCGGGAGGCGACATGAACGTGAAAGGACGCGGCGGCTACGTCGGCGAGGACGGAGTGCCGCGCCTCAACGTGCTCGACGTGCAGAAGCAAATACGCTCCCTGCCGAAGCCGGTCATTGCGATGGTCAACGGCTATGCCATAGGTGGCGGACACGTGCTCCACCTCGTCTGCGACATCACCATCGCAAGCGAAAACGCAATCTTCGGACAGACCGGGCCAAAGGTAGGCTCGTTCGATGCGGGCTTCGGCGCAAGCTATCTCGCACGCATCGTGGGGCAGAAGAAGGCCCGCGAGATATGGTTTCTCTGCCGGCAATACTCTGCGGCGGAGGCCGAACGCATGGGTATGGTGAACAAGGTTGTGCCGCAGGAACGCCTCGAGGACGAGTGCGTGGAATGGGCTGAGACGATGATGGAGCACAGTCCGCTGGCTCTCCGCATGATAAAGGCCGGCCTGAACGCCGAGCTGGACGGCCAAGCGGGCATACAAGAGCTGGCGGGCGACGCCACAATGCTCTACTACTTCCTCGACGAGGCGCAGGAGGGCGGACACGCTTTCCTCGAAAAGCGCAAGCCCGACTTCTCTAAATTTCCCAAGCTCCCCTGACGGACGGGGGCGCAAGGCGACCGACAGGAGGCCGACAAGAGGAGGAAACGCTCGGGAAGCATGACGCAAACACGACGGCAGTCGGCAGTCGAAATGACGATGACCGCCGTGGACGAAACTTACAATATAAATAGGAAAGGAGACAAAATGAAATATGACATTGCCATAAAGCGGCTCACGCTCCACTTCAAGCAGCCTGCGGGCACATCGCGCGGGGTCTACCATGAGCGCACATCGTGGCTCGTGGAGCTTACGTCGCCCGATGCCCCCGGCAGGCTGGGCGTGGGAGAATGCGCCCCGCTGCCCGACCTGAGCTGCGATGCCGGAGAGGACTACGAGGAGACGCTGCGCACTCTCTGCGACAGGTTCGGGCAGGAGGGGAAAATAGACTACGCCCTGATGGAGGACTACCCCTCAATGCTTTTCGGACTGGAGACTGCCCTGCTGCACTTCAACGCCGGCTCGGAGGCTCTCTTCGACACGGCATTCGCACGCGGCGAGACGGGCATACCCACCAACGGACTGGTGTGGATGGGCACTCACGAGGAGATGCTCAGCCGCATGGAGGAGAAAATAGAACAGGGCTTCCGCTGCATAAAACTGAAGATTGGGGCTATCGGCTTCGACGACGAACTTGACCTGCTGAAACGCATCCGCAAGCGTTTCTCCAGCCGCGAGATGCAAATTCGCCTCGACGCGAACTGCGCCTTCAGCCCCGACGTGGCTCTGCACAAGCTCGAATTGCTGTCGCAATATGCCGTACACTCGATAGAGCAGCCCATCAGGACGCGGCGGTGGAGCGACATGGCGGAGCTTTGCCGCAACTCGCCACTGCCCATCGCGCTCGACGAGGAGCTTATCGGCGTTAACGACAGGAGCACGAAAGAGAGCCTGCTCAACATCATCAAGCCCGCCTACATCGTGCTGAAACCGTCGCTGCACGGAGGAATGCGGGGCACGGAGGAGTGGGTGCGGCTGGCGCAGGAGCGCGAAATTGGGTCGTGGATGACAAGCGCACTGGAGAGCAACGTGGGACTGAACGCCGTGGCGCAGCTCGCGGCGCACGTCTACGGCGACCGCATCAGCATGGCGCAAGGTCTCGGCACGGGACTGCTCTACACCGACAACGTGCTTTCACGCACAGAACTGAGAGGCAACGCGATATGGTTCAACCCCAAGGGATGACCCTCAACGACTTCCTTGCGGAATGGCGGGGCGCAGCCGACCGCGTTCTCGTACACACCAGCGGCTCAACAGGCGAGCCAAAGCCGATGTGGGCGGAGAAAGCCCGCATGGCCGCTTCGGCACGCATCACGTGCGCCTTTCTCGGACTGCGCGAGGGCGACACGGCCCTGCTCTGCCTGCCGATGGACTACATCGCGGGCAAGATGATGGCCGTAAGGGCTGAAGTGTGCGGCCTGCGGCTGGTCTGCGTGCCTCCGTCGGGGCATCCGCTGGCCGAGGTCGATGCCCCGCCGACATTCGCCGCAATGGTGCCGATGCAGGTGTATGCCTCGCTACGGGTGGAGAGGGAGCGCGAATTGCTGCGCGGCATACGCCACCTCATCATCGGGGGAGGCGCAGTCGACGACGACATGGCCGCCGAACTGCGCGGCTTCCCCAACGCCGTATGGAGCACGTATGGCATGACCGAAACGCTGTCGCACGTGGCTCTGCGACGCATCAGCGGCCCCGAGGCCAGCGAATGGTACACGCCTTTCGACGGCGTGGCCGTCAGTCTGTCGCCCGAGGGATGCCTCGTCGTCGATGCCCCGGAAGTGAGCGCGGCGACAGTGACCACGAACGACATCGCCCTGCTGGCCGAAGACGGCCGCCACTTCCGCATACTGGGACGCAAGGACAACGTGATTTGCAGCGGCGGCATAAAGATTCAGGCCGAGGAAGTGGAGCGCACGCTCGCCCCGCACCTGCACGTGCCGTTCATGGTGACAAAGCGCAGCGACCCAAAGTTCGGCGAGACCGTCGCCCTGCTGGTACAGGACTCCGACACGGCCGAAGCCGAGGCGGCGTGCCGCAAGGTTTTGCCAAAATACTGGCAACCGCACTTCTACATGGCCGTTGACCGCCTGCCGACCACGGCCACGGGCAAGCCGGCACGCAAGGCGGCCGAGAACATGGTAACCCCAAAGCGGTCATTAGGTCGTTATTAAGCCGAAACAGGCCACCGGCGGCTGCCTTATGGCAAAGCCAGAGACCGCAGTTTGCTACGCTTTTCCCTGCATTTTTGAGGCTTATTTAACTCCGTGTTCGCACACAAATCGGCTGTGTCCGCACACAATATTATTGATATATGTCAAAAATGAGGGCTATATGAACAAACAATATGCCCCTACGTGAACACCCGAATGGCTTTATTCGTAATTTTGCAGTGTCAAAAGAACGATGGCACAGGCCACAAGAGCCGAAGCCAAACGAATTGGTAAGTGACAAGACAGCTCCGGGACAAGCCCCGGATGCTGGTTGCAAAGAAGCCTTACAAAGAACTTGTTTGAGAGAGACAGGCCAAGGGAGGCATGGAAAAGAAACAAGGGAAAAAGAGAGTTTTCAGGACAAACGGAGAAGCCGCAAACCGCCGCGAGGCGCAGGCTGCAAAGAGAAAAGAAGTTAGTAGGTATTGTTTAAGCTCCCGAAAGCGGCGGGTCGTCAAGACAGCCCACGCACAAGGGACTTCCATTGAAGCAGTTTTTAGTTATTGATACATTTGATTGCAGTTTTCTGGGCGTGAGCCTTGAAGACTGTTTTTTTGTTGCCTTGCCCCGCCAGCACAATCGCCCCGCCGCCGATGCACCGAGCCGCAAGACAGTTTCTCAATCTTCCCGCTCCACCACCACGGCACGCAATATGCGCAGGTCGGCTATGGGGCGGTCGTAGTCGTCGGTGTCGGCACGCGACATCCGCTCCACCACGTCAAGGCCGTCGGTAACTTCGCCGAACACAGTGTATTCGCCGTCAAGATGTGGCAGGCCGCCCACCTTGCGGTACGCAGTCCACATCTCAGCCGACATCTGCGGCGAACCGTCGAGCGTGTCGAGGCGTTCCTGCTGGTCGTCGAGCACGGCCGACGCATGACGCTTGCCCCAGACTATGTAGAACTGGGTGGCATCGGACTCCGTTCCGCCATCGCTGCGCCGCGCCATGCCCACCGCCCCGCGCTTGTGGAAGAGCTGCGGGAGGCGAATCTCTGCCGGAATGCCCTCCCCCGACGGCGCACTCTCGATGTAATGCCCGGGCTGCGCGTGGCGGCTCGCAGGGTCGCCGGCCTGCACCACGAAGTAGGCGGCAACGCGATGGAAAAGCAAACTGTCGTAAAAACCCTCGCCGACGAGCCGCAGGAAATTGTCGCGGTGGAGCGGTGTCTCGTCATACAGTTCTATCGTGATGTTGCCCTCGGTGGTCTCCAGCACCACGGCCTGCCGCGCCTCTGCCCACAACGGGACGCTGACGAGCAGCAAGGCAACGGCCAACCGCGCACAAAAGCGTAGCACGCCATGCGCAAACGATGCGTTCTTTTCCATAGTTTCCATAATCGCTGTCTATGCGAAGCAAAGTTATGAAAAACTTCCCCAACATCCAAGAAAGCCGTTGTCCCAACCCTTGCACATCATTAATTACCGCCCCGCAACCCGCAAAAAACCACCTCCATCGCCCCGTTTGCACTGATTTTTTCCTATTTTTGCATCAACAAGACCTTTTAGTTATGAAAGTGCTGCGCAGTTCAATATTCCGCGCCGTATGCGCGATAGCCGTCGGCGTGTTGCTCGTGAAATACCCGGACAGCACCGTGACGTGGCTCACCGTGGCCATCGGCGTGCTCTTCCTGCTCTCGGGCGTGCTCTCGTGCCTCACCTACATTGGCGCAACGCGCCAGAGCAAGAACGTCATCATCACCGATGCCGACGGGCGCACGGTGTACAGCGAACGCCCCGCGCCGCCCATTGTGGGCATAGGCAGCGTGGTGCTTGGCTTCATGCTCGCCATCACCCCCGGCACGTTCGTCTCCGGACTGATGTATGTGCTTGGGGCAATCCTCATCCTCGGGGCTGTGAACCAATTAATGGCACTGCTTGCGGCACGCCGCATCTGCCGCGTGCCGCTGGCCTTGTGGGTGTGCCCCTCGATAGTGCTGCTGACGGGGATATTAGTCATTACGAAACCGTTGGCGAGTGCGTCGCTCTCGCTCGTCATCCTCGGCTGGTGCTCGCTGCTCTACGGCGTGACGGAGGCCATCAACTCACTGAAACTATACGCCTTGCGCAAACGCTTCGAGAAGACGAACTCCGACGCGATTGCGAAAATCGAGAAGTGAGCCTGAACAACGCCCACCGCTCCACCCTACCGCTCAAATGGGAATGACGACGACGCTATATCTCGCCCGCCACGGCGAGACCGAAGACAACGTGAGGCAGATTATGCAGGGGCAGACGCAAGGCCGCCTCACCGACAACGGGCGGCGGCAGGCCGAAGCTCTCGCCGCCACGCTTGCACACGCAGACATCGAACTGATAATTGCCAGCGACTTGCAACGCGCCGTGGACACGGCGACCATAGTGGCAGAACGCCTCCACACACCCTTAATCACCACCCCGCTGCTCCGCGAGCGCGACTGGGGCAGCTTCACGGGGCGGCACATCCCCTCACTGAAAGGCGAGCCGTGGCCAGACGACATAGAGACGCTCGCGCAGCTGCTGGCACGCGCAAAGGAATTTCTTGACTTCGCCCGAAAGCAATGCGGCGGCAAGACGGCACTCGCCGTGGGGCACGGCATCATCAACAAGGCCATACAGGCCGTACACTTCGCAAAACCCATGCCGGACATAACGCGGATGGAAAACGGCGAAGCACGACGGCTGCAACTGTAACGCCATCAGCCACAGCCTGCCCGGCACAGCAAGATAATCTTTCTTAATTTATTTGGCCGTCTAAGCCCAATGCACTAACTTTGCGTAGACGCATGGCGCAAAGGCCATGCGCCTGTTTGCGCAACGACAGCCAAACAAAAACTTAACCCACAGCCTCACAAGGCAGCCCACCACTGGCTGTGGCACTAAATCCATCCGAATGCAGAAAAGCAAATACCTCGTGGCGACTGAGCACGACCTGAAATGGGGACTCACCATCAGCACGGTGGGCTACGAGGAGATTGCCCCGTGGGAAAGCTACCCCACGGGAAACCATGCCGAGGGCTACTATTTCGACACGGAAAACGGGCGAAAGCTGAACGAATACCAGATTCTTTACGTCACTGAGGGCACGGGAACACTCAGAAGTGCGCACGGAGGCACAAGCCGCCTAAACGAGGGCGACCTCTTCCTGCTCTTCCCGAACGAATGGCACACCTATGCCCCGGAAAAGGAAACGGGATGGAAATGCCACTGGATCGGCTTCAAGGGACGCAACATGGACGAGCGCGTGGCTGCGGGATTCCTGCACCGCGAGAAACCGGTCTACCACATCGGCTTCTCGAGCGAGATTGTGAGGCTGTACAAGGAGGCGTTCGATGCAGCTGAACGGGAGCAGGCCTACGCCCAACAACTGCTCGCGGGCATCGTGAACCACATAATCGGAATGATGTACTCGCTGGAGCGTAACATCGAACTTAACAAGAACCAGGGGCACGTAAACATGGTGAACAAGGCGCGGCTGCGCATACGCGAGACCATAGAGTGCGGGCTTACGATACAGCAGATAGCAAAGGAACTGGGAGTGAGCTACTCCAACTTCAGGAAACTGTTCAAGGAATACACGGGCATCAGCCCCTCCACCTACCAACAAGACCTGAAGCTGCAAAGGGCGAAAGAGCTGCTCAGCACAACGAACATGAGCGTGAAGGAGATTGCCTACCTGCTCAACTTCGACTCGCCCGACTACTTCTCGGCCAAGTTCAGAAGCAAGACGGGACGCAAGCCAAGCGACATGCGCCGCAAGGAATAGGCCGGCAACGCCCTCATCAAAGGCACGGCGGCTCTCGCCGGAATCAACAAGAAAGAGAGAAACATGCAATTCATAGACACACACGCACATCTGGACGGCGCGGAATTCGACACCGACCGCGATGAGGTGGTGGCAAGGGCACGCGCCGCCGGCGTATGCCGCGTGTTCGTGCCGGCCATCGACCTGAAGTCGGCACGCGCCGCACTGGCCCTGGCCGAACGCTACCCCGGCTTCGCCTACCCCATGATTGGCCTGCACCCGGAGGAGGTGAGGGACGACTGGGAAGACGTGCTCGCCGCGATGCGGGCAATGGACGACGACCGCTTCATAGCCATCGGGGAAGTGGGGCTGGACTTCTACTGGAGCCGCGACCATGATAACGAACAGATGGCGGCGTTTGAGAGGCAGGTGGAATGGGCGGTGGAACGGCGCAAGCCGCTGATGATTCACTGCCGCAAGGCACAGAACGAGATGGTGCGCCTGCTCCGCCGCTACGCGGGCAGCCTCGCGGGCGGCGTGTTCCACTGCTTCACGGGCAACCTCCACGAGGCCGAGGAGCTGCTGGCCTTCGACGGGTTCGCCCTCGGCATCGGCGGCGTGCTCACGTTCAAGAAGTCGCGACTGCCCGAAGTGGTGGCCGAATTGCCGCTCAACCGCATAGTGCTCGAAACCGACGCGCCCTACATGGCACCCGTGCCCATGCGCGGGCAACGCAACGAAAGTGCATTCGTGCGCTACGTTCTCGAACGCATTGCCGAATGCCACGGCGTGGACTGCGACACGGTGGCACGGGAAACCAACGCCACGGCAGAAAGAATATTCGGGATTGGCGCACGGAACGCCACGCCCGGCGAGTGAGCATGAAATTCAAAACAGCTTTTTAGACAAACAGCGACGGCAAGGCAAGCCGAGCATGAT
>CAZURD010000001.1:23850-43043 GCA_964623445.1 uncultured Prevotella sp.
GCAGCAACAGTTTCAGACAGGGGTACTTGGGCTGCATTCACGATGAGACCGTTGTTCTGGTTGATAATCAGCGCGGTGAGCTTCAGATTCTCCTTGTTCTGAATCAGAGTGTTGTTGGCGATGGACAGGGTGCGAGTGTAGTCATACGGAGTGTCCGTGCTGAGAGGAGCCTCAAACACGCCGGACACGCCAGAGAGGGCATCCCATGCGCCGACAATCACGTTGTCATACGAGTAGGTTACGTATTGGCCAGCATTGAACCAATATGAGAGGTCGTCATTGTAGACCGAAGTGGCAGAGCTGTAGCCGGAATAATAATTAAGCTGCATCCAGTATGTACCAGAACCGGTCATGCCATCCTCAGAAAGGATGAAAGCAACGCCGTAGGGAGAAGACGTGCGCTCAACAGCGAACGTGGCCTCAACAGTGGCGGTGATGGAGGTGCTGTCGGCATCTGCCCAGTCGGCAGACAGGGTTAGGCTGGCCTCGGAGGGATACAGTTCACCAACGAGCTGCGATACGTAGTCAGCATCGAAGACGTAGTGCGTTTGGGTATCATCAAGTTTAAAGCCATTACCGTATGGATCGCCAATATAACCCCTGTCGAAAGCAGCTCCTGGGAAGCCGGAGCAGTAATAATACATCACATAATAGTAGTCTTCGCAGTACATCGGGTCATCATAACTATAAGGATAGTGACCGGCAAGGGTAATCACGCCATCACCCAACGACTCCTTGAGCATCTCCAGGCCGACATGGCCACGGGGGCAATAACCACAACTTGTGCTGGTGAACTCCTCCACGACAGCTGTGCGATCCATCGGAGTGGTCATAGCAAGCACGTTACCCGAGCCTTGGTTGTAGGGCGACTCCACTTCGTTTGCGTTTCCGTCAACACCGGTGATGGTGACGACAACGCTCTTCACGCCTTCGCTCGTGGGAGTGACGGTGGCAACGACGTAACCGGAGGCAAGGCCGGCAAGGCCGCCATCGAACGTATAGGTCTGCTCTGCGGACGTTGTGCCCTCAAACGTAACCGTGTAGGTGACGCTGCTAATGGAGGTGTAACCATCGTTCATCACAGGCACATAGACATCGCAAGGCTCGCCGACCAAGCACGGCATCTCCGTGATGCTACTGGCCTCAACCATGTAAGACGGCTCCACGTTGTCAAGATTGACATAGGCACCGAGCGTAAGGTTGCCTGCACCGCTGCTGTACATAGTGTACCATACACTTTCAGTAGGCGAATAGATGTAGAAACCTCCCTCAATGTCGTCATCGGCGTAAGTGAGGACAGGATAGTCGGCATAGTCGCCGGTGCCGGCATAGTCGTGATTGAACGAATATCCGATGAGGCAACCGCCCGTTGGCACGGTGAAAGACTCAGGCAGAGCCACCCTCGTGGGCCAAACATAACCGCTGGCGGGCAGGGCCACATCGTCATTGGAGACGCTCACATAAACATCGGCCTCCTCTGCTGTGGACGGCATTGAGGTCTCTACCGCATCCGCCCAAAGCCTGATGTTGCTCACGGAGGAGACATCGTAGAAATAGACTTCAAGCGAATCGATCACAGCACCGGCCAAAGACGATGGGATAACGACAGCCATGTGGTAAGTATCGCCAACAAGACTATACATACTGTAAAGATTAATGGAAGTGCCAGAGGCATAGTTCCACCACTCAGCATTCTCTGCGCGCGTGAGAGGGGCATTGGCCACGGACGGTACCATCAGGCCAGTGTCGGAGTGCTTCGCGTTGGCCAAGGTCAGCTTGGCCACATTGCCCTTGATCTCCTGCACTTGCATTTCAGCCATGCGGCTGTTGGCAAACTCAAACTTGCTACTCTTGTTCGCAAGCATGTTCTTCGGGTTCAACTTCACCTGTGCAGATGCTGCACTGGCGAAGAAGACTGCGCCGAAAGCAAAAAGGAAACTTTTAAACATAACTATAAACAGTAAAAAGAAACATTAATCCCATAGTGATAGAACATTCATTAGCGCACTGCCAGCTTGCGCGCGGAGCCGTTTGCGCCAACCTGACGCACGACATAAAGCCCCTTTGGCAGCGAACGGACGGCGGTCTGCGTCACACCACTGCGGAGCAGGTTGCCCGAGAGAGTGTACACATCGTAGAGTGCGTCCTCGGCAGAAGTCTCGACAGCATCGATTCCCGTTGCGGCAGAGCCGTGGAGGAAGAGGATGTTGACATAGTGGGTCTCGCTCCCGGAGGTGACTGTGAGCGTGGCCTCAAGCGTGCCGTCCTTCTGCGGATAAGCATCAAATAGGGTTGGGGCACTTCCTCCGTTAAACAATGTGCCGGAAAAGGATTGGGACGTGCCACTGATTTGTTGGCAAAGGCCGCCCATGCAGATTTGCAAACCGATGGCTTCCATCTCATTGGAGTTGATGACCACTGTGCCAGTGTAATTGAGTATGGAAGTTGTCAGATTGTAAAGAGACAGCCGCGAGGATGTCTCGCAAATGACAGTCCCCAAGAGTTCATCCTCAACGGAAGTGAACGTGACGGTCTCGCCGTCCTCCACGCGCTCGCCGTCCATGCGGAACTCGAACGACTGTGCAAAGCCGGCAGTGACTGCGGCGAATGCCACAATTGCTGATGCAAGTAAACGTCTATATTTAATCATACGCATATATATTTTAAAACGATAATGCGAGACAATGCAGCAACGGCGTGCGCGGGGTGCGGCTATTGTTCAATCACCGACACAGTGGCGGCCTGCTCCACTCCGTTGGAACCTTCGACAAAGGCCACGACGTGCATCTTCTCGGGACGCCAGATGTCGTCCAAGGTCATGGTGGCGGTGTAGACGGTCTGCCATTCGTCGCCGAACTCAACAGAGACGGCCTCGCCGTCGATGCTCGTGGCGGAAGCGCGGAAGATGTTGTTGAACACGTGGTTGTAGTCATAGCCGCCAGACGAGAGACGCTGCACGGCCACGATGCTGTCTTCCGTCAGCCATACATTGACGCGGCCGGAGAAGTCTTGCGATGCGGCAGCAAGCACGTCCACCGTGAGAGTGCGGGTGTCGGCATCATAGGCAGGCTCTATGTCGAGACTGACGGTGGTTTCGCGAGCGAGTGCATTGACAATCGCCGTTGCCCAGTTGGGCTGCGTTATGACACCCGTCGTGCGGTCGATGACGGCGTTTGGCTCGCTCGACAGACCATAACTGCTGAAGAGCTGCTCGCCGAAGTCGGTGGCAAGACCCTGCGTGTTGAGGGCTGCACCGCGTTCTGCGGATATGGCGAGACTGTAGCTCTCGCCGGCATGGATGGAAACCACTATAACGGTGTCTGCCCCGTAGGTCTCCTGCAACTGCTCCAAGTGCTCGGAGGCATCGGGGCAGTTGACGCAAAGCTGCCCGGAGAACTCCTCAACGAGCACACAGTGGCCGGTGGTCACAGGCTCAAAGTCGATGTAGCGGTCATTCTTGTCAACCTTGTCGCAGGCTGCGAAGAGTGCGAGCGCAGCGCAGAAAGGTAGTATTTGCAATCTCATCGCTGTCAGAAATTATAGTTATAGGACACGGTAACGCCCTTCGTGGCGGGCACATAGCGGCAGACACCGCCGGAGCAGTTCATGCCGGCGCGGGTGCGGGCATAGCCAAGCTGAAGTCTGTGAGCACCCTTGGAAAACGTGACAGAACCGTTGTAGTAGTGAATATGGTCATCCGTGCCGTATTCGTCGGCCACGGTGAACATGAGATAAGGCAACACTGAAAGCTCCAGCAGGCCGTAAACGGCATCGCCGTCGCCCTCCTCTATATTCTTGCCGCTCGTCATGTCGAGGTATTGCACTTCGGCACGGAGCGTGTATTTACGATTGAACTGATACTTGCCCTCGACCACGTAGATGTTGTTGTGGAGCGTACCGCCATGTCCCTCGACAGCAGTCTTGTTGTAGAACTGGTTCATGTACATGAGGTTGAGCTTGAAAGCCGAAGTGACTTTCTTCTCAATCTGCACGTTGAAGTCTTGGTAATAGCGTTCGCTGCCCCACTTCCAGAATGCAGAGGCGTAGCCGTCGCTGCCCTGCACAACTCCGTCGTTGGAGCGGTCGACCGTGTTGAGCGACCGCACGTAGGAGAAATTGAGCTTCACTTTCGTACCATACTTGCCTCCGAGCGGCGTTTTGCGCTTGAAGTTGTAGGCAAGCTCAGCCTGATAAGCCCACTCTCCGTCGGGATTCGTGGCGTAGGGATAGCGTGCCGCCAGGGCGTAGGTATGCTCCATAGTGAACGCGGGCAGGTGGTTGATGTACGACGAGTTCTCCGTGAGCGTGGGAAGCGTGCGCTGGCTGCGGAACGACATATTGTCGCTGCGCTTTGCCTGAAGCAGCAGGCTCATGCCGCGCTTGGAGTAGCTGGCGGAGAGCATCGTCACATAGCCCTTGCGGTAAATGTAGTCGTTGTCCTGATTGGGGTCTTGCGACTTATAGGCGTATTCGGCGAGGATATTCCATCCAGCAGTCTGCAAGCGCAGGCGCACGTCGAACGCATTGACGTAGTTAGGGAGGTTGAGTTTCTTCGTTCCGTCGCCCACAACCATATCCTCATCGCCCTCATGCTTGTTGACGTAGGATGCGCCGAGAGTGATATAAGTATTGGTTTCCTCCAGACCCTTGAACCATTGGTCTACGTCAAGTTCCACGTCGGCACCGGTTATCCACGAGCGGTTGAGACCCTCGAACGGGCCATCATTGTGCCAATAACGGCGTTGCTTTCCGCCAAGCACTTTCAATGTGGCCCAGCTTAACGGCTTGTAGACGATACGTCCGCCGAGCAGGGAGTTGTCGATGCCGAGGCTGCGCTCCTCGTATGTGCGAAGTATGAAGCCCGAGCCGAACTGCTCGTAGAAGTTACCTGCCGTCACCTCGAGGTTCTTCAGCTTGCCCTTCAAGTATATGAAAGGCACGCCCCAGCCCGCGAAATCCTGCTCGTAGCCGGGCAGCGGATGATCGAGATATTCCACGCGCAAGCCCGCGTCGAGATACTTACTCGTGAGATTGACCTCGCCGTAAGTGTTGGTGAGGGCAAACTCGCTGTATTCCTCGGCACCGATCTTGCTGTCGGACTGCGGGAAGAGGATGTCGCTCTGGATGCTTCCGGTGACCTGCACCTTATTCTCCGCGCTGCCGCTGGACTGAGCCGCGACCACGCACGGGACTGCGCAAAGCACACTGGCAAGGACGGTATGTGTCAATGTTCGGTGAGACATGTAACTTTCTGTTGGTTATGGAAGAACGTTAAAGAGAGGGAGAGTACGGCACGGCCGCACCGTCTCCGCCCCGGGTTATCAGTCTACAAGCTCGCGCACTTTCTCAATCAACTCCGCCTCCGCGCCCTCGGTGTAACCGTTGTGGCGGTAGACGATGTTGCCGCTGCCGTCGACGATGAGCACATAGGGTATGCTCTGTATGCCGAGAGCGCGCTTGAAGTCGCTGTTCTGGTCGAGAAGCACGTCGTATTCCCAGCCGTTGCTGTCGACGAGCGGCTTCACCTTGTTTATGTTTTGCGCCTGATCGATACTCACGGCGATGAGCTTCACGCCCGTCTCGTCCTGCCAATCGGCGTAGACCTCGCTTATGGCGGTCAGCTCCCTGTTGCAGGGCTTGCACCAAGTGGCGAAGAACGAGATGATGAACGGCTTGCCGTCGTTTGAAAGTTCGCCCGTGTTGACCGTCTTGCCGTCGATGTCTTTGAGCGTAACGGAAGGCAGCGACTGCGCGTTGGCAAGCCCGCAGACGGCGAGCAGCGCGATTGTCAGCAAAGATTTGAATGTCTTCATCTCCTTTATTCTTTCTTCAATAGTGTTGTCGTTTGCTTGTGTAGATAGCCTTTCTGCCTCCCGCCTGCGGCCTTAGGCGACAGCAGGCAGGAGGCAGGCAGACCGGGTTAGTTCGACGCCGCAGCGCGATAGAGGTAGGGGCTGGTAAGCTCCATGGTGTTCTCGCTTGCGTCGCTGTCGGAAGACAGGTCGTTGCTGGTGAAACAACGGAACAGGAACCGCTCCAGCGTATAGCCAACAAGGTTGCCGCTGAACTCTGCCGTGAACGAGCCGTCCTCGGCGACCACGACCGGCGCGGTCATGTAATAGCCCGTGTTGTAACCCGTCCAGTAATAGGAAAGGTCGTCCAACACCTGCGTCGCGAATACGAGATAGACGTAATTGAAGCTCTCCGACATACCGACATACTGGCCGCATTCCACGGAGAACTCGCCGCTCTCATAGTCGAAGTCAATAGCAATGTTATAGCCCATGACGGTCAGCGTCGTTCCGGAGATGGTGGCGGAGATGTTTCGCAGCGTCCCGGAGCTGTTGTAGTAGTAGAGGCGATAGCTTCCCTCGATGTCGGTGCTGTAATCCGCCTGCACCACGCGAATGGTGTCGGTATAGGTCTCCGAGCCGATGACCAGCTCGCCGATGCGCAAGGCACCCGTGTTGTTGGCCTGCACGCTGAGGTGGAGTGTGTCGTCGGCGATGCTCGCCTCCACCCAGTCGGAGCTGGATAATACCGACAGGACGACGTTGGAGGTGATGGGATATGCATTCTCGTAAGCCTCATCGGTCTCCACGCCGATGCCGGTGAAGTCCTTGATGACGCGCACACCCATCTGCGTCACGGACACGGTGGCCGTGTCAGAGCCGCAGCGCAGCACGAGTTGCGTGGCACGCCCGCTCACGGAGCAGTTCTGCGTGACCGTCACCACGACCGAGTCTGCATTGACTTCAGCCGTACACCAGTCTACGGTTGGGGTAACTGTCACTGTGCCGGGGGCGGAGAAATGCACCACGCCCTGGTCGGCGCAAGCATCGAAATCGACATCGCAGCTCACAATGCTCACCGAAGAGACGCGAGCGTAGGGATTGTCTATGTCATCATCGCACGAGGTGAAGCCCGCAATGCAGCATGTCACCAAGGCCATTCCCAATATCTTGCTGTTCATGTTGTCAATCAATCTTAGTTAAGTTCTGTACCTGTTCAAGCAGATAGTCGCCATTAATGAGATAGGCCGTGTTCGACTGGAACCATGAGCTGACCGCGCTGCTGCCCAGCGACGAGCCGTCGCTGAAGACCCAGAGGCAGAATCCGGAGGCGTAGAAGTCTGTGTAACTGTTCGGCCCTGCCTCGTAGACGGGATTCTCCTCGTCGCCGTTCCATGTGAACAGCAGTCCGGCAGAGGTTGCCCAAGTGAGGTAGTAATCGTTGTTGAGCACGCAGAGATAGAGGTCGTAGCTGCCAACCGTGGTCAGACGGTGCGGATTTATCTCGATGCAGCCGCTGCTCTTGTTGTAGTTGCAGGTCACATCGTAGTTGGAGTTAAGTCCCGACATGCTGAACGTTGAGTTGTCGCCGTTGCTCACTATCTCCACGGTGATGGATGCCTCGTAGCCGGTATCGCCGTAGTTGAGGATATAAGTGCCGGGGATTTCGTCGTAGGCACGCCACGTTGCGGGGTAGGTACACTGCATCGTGAAGTCGGTGTTGCCCTCATCGAGGCACGTAATCACGTTCGTCGAACCGTCGAAGGAGAAGCTCGTGACGGACTTCGAGGCAAATTCCAGTGTCTGGTTGAGGCGTATGCCCTTGTCCGTGTAGGTGAATGCACACGACGTGGAGTCGCCGGCAGTACTGACGAACGTTGCCTGACGGTTGTCATGGTCGAGCGTAGCGTCGATGGTCACTCCGTCGAGCGTTCCCTCACCTATCGAGACTATGAGGCTATCTTGCATGGCCTTCACCTTTTCGAGATAAGCCTCCGGGGTGTCGTCGGCACTCAAGGGATAGAGATAGACCCTGTTGTCCGTGCGCTTTCCTTTCAGCACCACCTTCTCGGACGTGGCACTGAGTATGAGGAACTCGAAGTCGGCGTGATATGCCTCATAGTTATCGGCGCTTGGCGTCGAAAACTCGTGCAGGATGGAGCTGTATGTATCGAAAGTGAGCACTGGCCCATTGTCGTTGGTAATCTTATAGTAAGATGTCTCCGAGCCATCCGTTGTCTCCGACATGGCGGTGACGGTGAGCGAGTCGAACTTGACGTAGTACGCATAGCCTCCGCTCGATGATTCCTCGCCGATGTAATAGTCCATCACCCATCCGTTCTCAGCACCACGCAGCACAGCCTTCGCAGTATTCATGGCCTCTTGCATACGTGCAGAAGAAGATTCGTCGAACACATCGTCTTCGTCTTCGACGCACGATGTGAAGAGCAATGCAGGCATGGCCAGCATCAACAGTGACAATATATTCTTGGTCTTCATGTTTGTTGCGCTTTTAGTTGATTGTCAAGTCAGTCAAGTCAATCTTCCCATCCACGATGTCCTGCTCGCGGCGGAGCACGCAGTCGCGCAGTTCATCGAGGTCGATGTCGAAGTTCTCACTCATGTAAGACTTCACCATGTCCATCTTGGATTCGAGGTAGCTGCGTCCCGTGGTGCCGGCTTCCTCCATCCACTCTTCCCACTGATCCTCGGTGTTGGTGACATACATCGACATCATCTCTGCGAAGTCCTCCGAGTGCGAGTGCTGTGAGTAGGAGGAGATGAAGCCGCGTTCAAGATAGTCCGAATCATAAGGAGAGTCACTCCAGCTGTCGGCCACATAGCCAGTAGACGTGATCAACTGGAACGATGCCGAATAGTCGATGGTCTGGTTGAGGATGTGCGTGAACTCGTGGTGTATAGTCTTGAGGTAGTACTCGTTGAGCGTAGACACATCTGTCATGTACGTGTCGATGTAGTTGCAGCCCATGAGGTTGATCTTCTTTCCTCCCTCGGCCGTTCCCAGCTCAAACGTTCCGTTGTTGCGATAGTGCCATTCGCCCTCAAGGTAGAAGAGTTTCGGGAAGTACGTCCGAGTGAACGTTACCCCTCCCACCTCGTTGTAAGCCTCAATGCAGCTGTAGAGCACGATGTGTGCCATTTCTACGGCCTGGTCGTACTGCGCCGGGACGGTATAGTAGTCCTCGTCGCTCTCGTTGTACTCGTAGCGATACTTTATCTGGATGTTGTATGGCTGCACGAGGTTCACGGTGAGCCACTTGTCGAATTCCGTTTCCTCCACCTCGTCCACCGTTATGACGCTCGTGCTGGAGAGTTCGTCTTCCGTGCCGAAGAGGTCGTCGCACGCCGTGAACCCGAAGGTGGCGGCAGCGGCCATCATCATATATATAATGTGTCGTTTCATCTTCTTCTTCATCATCATGATTTTCGTGTAGCAGTGGTGTCGTGGTTATCTCGGGTTGGCTTCCATGCCGGCCTGTAGCACCATCGTGGGCAGCTGAATGGCGCGGCGCAGGTCGGAGGGCAGGAGTGAGTCTGTCACTTCCGACGGTTCGCCGGCAGCGTCCATTGTGCGTCGGTAGATAGTCATGCCATACCGCTTGATGTCGAACCAGCGGAGACCCTCGTGTATGGTCTCAATGCGCTTGAAGTCGAGCACGCACTGCAACATGCACTCCTGCGTGCTGCCCTCGGCATCGATGGTGAACGCGGGGTTGAGGTGCTTCTTCACGGTCGGCACATCCCACGTGTAGTAGTCGACACTGTTATAGAAGCTGGTTACGTAGTCCGGCGTGAGCGTGCGCGTCGAAGTCGTCCAGTTCTGCATCCACATCGTCAGGTCGGCGCAGGCAAGGTCGTATTCGCCCATCATCGTGTATGCCTCGGCGCGCTCCAGCAGAGTGATGTCGCCACGGAAAGGCACGTACACGGTGCGCAAATATCCAATCTCGTTCGCCTGATCGGTGTACTCAAAGAGGTAGGGTATCTTGGCCACGAGGGCACGATTCATCGAACCTCCCGAGAATATGAGCGACCCACACCTCACCAACGATGAGGAGCCATACACGTGGGTAGCGTCGAGCGTCTCGTTGTTGGAGATATAGGTGTCGTGCGCATACTTCGTCCAATACACATAGTTGCTCTGCCATAAGGGCATGTACGATATTGCAGTGATGAGCAGGAAGTTGCAGCTCTCACCTGAGTCGATGTAGAGGTTGGTGCGCGGCGAGAGGTCGCTGGTGATGCCGTAGCTCTCCATCTCGTCCCAGTCACGGAGCACCGAGGAGGGACTTGACCCGAGGGCCTCGGTGGCACAGCTCACGGCTTTCTCCCACTTCTCGTAGAAGAGATAGAAGCGGGCTGCGAAAGCGTAGGCCGCCTGGCGGTTGAAGTGATACTTGGGCACGTCGAGGTGGGTGTCGCCCAAGAGTGGCAGTGCCTCCTCTATGTCCTTGGCCATCATCTCGTAGTCCTCGGCCACAGAAAGACGCTCATAGTCCTCGAAAAGCGTGGTCTCCGGCTCGGTGGGGTAAGGCAGTCCCATGTCGGTGGAGCTTGTCTGCGTGTTGTAGTTGAGGCAGAACATGTTGACAAGCACGAACATGTTGTATGCGCGGCACATCAGAGCCTCGGCCTTGGCCTCACTGAGGGTCTGCGTCGTTGCACCTCCCATTTCCTCGATGGACTGGAGAGCCTGATTTGCCGTGGCCACGGCGTTGTAGCATTCCTCCCACACATAGCGCGGACCATCGTTGGCCGTCTCCGTGATGTCGTCCCAGGCATATACCTGATCAAGGAAGCGGTCTGTGTAGTTCGAGTAGTTCGAGCCGAGGTCATCGGTGTTGTCGGACATGCACTCCGCAATGAGCATGTATGAAATGTCTGGATATGCCGAAGTGACCAGCTTCGCGACAGCATCCTCCGTGGTTATTTCTGTGCGGCTGTCGGGCATTACGTCGAGGTAGTCGTTGCACGCGGTGAACGTACATGCCACCAAGGCCGACAGGCCGAGCGCAGGTAATATATCGAGCTTTCTCATTGTTTCTTCGTTGCTTGCTTTAGATTCCTAATTTCAATGTCAGGGTGAATTGCTTAGCCATCGGCATTGCCACACCACCGGTGTTGAAGAACTCGGGGTCTTGCCCGTTGAGTTTGCTGTCGGCATACAACAGGAACAGGTTGGTGGCTTGCAGCTTTAGCGAGAGGTTGGTGAGCTTCATTGACTCAACCCACTTCTTCGGGAAGTCGTAAGCGAGCGATATTTCCTTCATCCTTATGAAGTCACCCTTGGCTATACGCTCCGTGGAATAGTTGTATGCGGAGTAGGCATAGCTCAGGTATGCGTCCTGATCGTTTTGCAGTTTGCTGGCGATTACGGGCACTGTGGTGTACTTCTCGTCGCCGGGCACAGTCCAACGGTTGTTGAACTCTTTCGGGGTGGACGTTAGGTCGTCGTATTCGTTGGAGAACACGGGGTCGAGGCGCACCACATTGCCAAACGAGTAGGTTATGAAGACGTTAAGCGTGAAGTTCTTGTAGGTGAAGATGTTGCCGAACGAACCCACGTGCGACGGGTCTGCCGAACCCTCATATTTGAGATACGTGAGCTTCTCTGGGTCGTCCTCTTGGAAGTTGATGTCGGTGACGGTCACCTCGCCCTCGGTGTTGATGAACGTCGGCAGACCCTCTTCGTTAAGTCCCATGAACTGGAAGGAGAAGATGGCATTGACGGGGTAGCCCTCCATTGCGTAACCGGTTCCCGACACGAGGTCGGTAACGTTGGCCGATGTGCGCAACTTCGTGATTACGTTGCTCGTGTGGCTGTAGATGAAGCTCGTCGACCAGGAGAAGTCCTTTGTCTTGATGTTGGTTGTGGAGAGCGAGACCTCCACGCCCTTCGACTTCATGTTGGCCACGTTACCATATTTGAGTATCTCGCCGCCGACACCGGTGGTGGTGGTCAGACCGATGAGGTCGAAGTTGCGGCGCGTGTATGCGTCGAGGGTCAAGTTGACGCGATTGTTGAAGAAACCGAGGTCTACACCGAAGTTGAACTCATGCTTTTTCTCGTAGGTGAGGTCGCTGTTGCCAAGTTGCTCGATGTAGAGTGCCGACTCCTTGTCGTCTGTGAACGGACGCCAAGGGTTGGTGGCGTATATGATGGCATTGGAGTTGGTCACGCTCGACGGGCCACGGTCGGCGGTCAGCGAATACGACACGCGGAATGCCATGTGCGAAAGTGCCGGCTCTAACTTCCTGAAGAAAGACTCCTCGTGTACGTTCCACGCACCGGAGATGTTCCACGTGGGCAGCCAGCGTGCCGAGCGGCTCTTGCCGAGGCGGTTTGTTCCCTCGTAGCGGACTGTTCCGTTGAGCGAGTAGCGACCCTTGTAGGAGTATGCGCCGTTGGCGAAGAATGCCGCACTGCGCTCGAGGGTGTTGCTGAGCGTGTAGTAGTCCTCGTTCTGCTCGGAGCTTTTCTTGAACACCTCGTATGCCCAGGAGGCTATCTCTCCGAGGCTGTACTGCATACCCCAGCCACGGAACCACGTGTTGTGGCGTTCAAGGCTGTTGATTTCCATACCGCCATAGAGGTTGACGATGTGTTTGTCGCCTCCGAATACGTCGTTATACTGCGCCGTGGCACGGAAGTCGTAGCCGAACATACGGTCGTCGGTGCGGTTGAGGATACCGCCGTAGGGCAGCACCGTCACCGGCAGGGCGTAAATGTCGTCAGGGTCGGTATAGAGGTATTGGTTGTTGTCGCGTATGGTCGACGTGCCCATTGCGCGGTATGCCTGTGCCTGGTTGGACTCGTCCTTGATGTTGTGCTCCTGCGTGGCCGAGCTGTACTTCACTGCGCCCAGCGCGGTGAGTTCCACCTTTGTGATGGGCTTGTAGCTAATCTTGGCCTGCATACGGAAGTCGAACACGTTGAGGTCGATGTAGTTGTTCTCCAGTTCGTGGAAGATGTTGAACGGGGCGTAGTTTCGCGTGTAGTACTCGTTGGGGTCGAGCGTGCGCGAGGTATTCAGCGCGTAGGAGTAAGGGTTGATGTCGAATGCGCGCGTCACCTCACCCGTGGTGGCATCGACCTGCGAGCTAAGCGTACCCGGGGCCGTCTGCTGACGGTAGGATGCGTTACCAATCATGTTGAAGGTCAACTTCTTCGAGATGTTGTAGTTGGAGTTGAAGTTGGCCGTATAACGCTGGACATCGCTCTGCTTCGACCATCCCGGGTCGACCATTGCGCTCACCGAGGCATAGTACTGCGCCTTTTCCGTACCGCCGGACATGCTCACCGAGTGGTTGTGCTGTATGGCGTTAGAGAAGAGCAGGTCGAACCAGTCGGTGTTGCGATACTCTGCTGAGCGGAGATAGTTGGCTTTTGCCGCGTTGGTGTTGGCCAGCCCGAACTGTCCCGTGGTGGAGTTGTATGTGTTAATCAGCTCGTACATCTTGCCGTAGACACCGCTGTTGGCGGCGTTTGCGGTCTCGGCGTAGTTGAGATAGCCTTTCTGTTGCAGCTCCTGATAGACGCTCATCTGGTCTTGGGAGTTCATTATGTTGAACGTGCTGTAAGAAGGCTTCAACCTCATGGTGTACTCACCGGTATAGCTGATGTGCGATTGTCCGGCCTTACCTTTCTTTGTCGTCACCACAATCACACCCGCCATTGCGCGCGCTCCATATATAGAGGTGGCCGAACCATCCTTCAATATCTGGAAGCTCTCAATGTCGTCGGAGTTAAGTCCTGCAATGGCAGAACTGATAAGGGTGTTCGCGTCACCTGAAGAGAGTTGGTCTGTGCTAACTTCGGTGATGTCTTCCATGATGACACCATCAACCACCCACAGCGGCGAGGAGTTGCCGTAGATGGACGTTGCGCCACGCACACGGATCTTCGGAGCCGTTCCGAACGTTCCCGAAACGTTTTGCACCGAGACACCCGCTGCACGCCCTTCAAGTGAGCGGCTAATGTCCGCCACACCGTCGAGCTTTGCCGTGGACGCGTCGATTTTCGCCGTGGCACCGGTGAAGAGACGCTTGTCGGTCTGCACCATACCCGTTACCACCACTTCGTTGACCACGTTGCTGTTCTGTTCGAGCACCACCCGCATCCCAGACTTGGGAGTAACGGTCTTGGTGTTCATGCCAACATAACTCACCTGCAATTTCTTTCCAGCGGGAACGGTGATGGTGAACTCACCATCAATGTTTGTCGTCGTGCCAGTCTTGGTCCCCTCGACCATGACAGTGGCACCAATGACAGGCAAACCGTCTTCCTGAGATATTACGGTGCCTGTAACTTTTGTTTGGGCCAGAGCCGCTCCCACACACAGAAGCAGACTGACCAAAAGCAAAGTTAGTCTTCTTTCCATAAATACTCTCTCTTCTTTACAATCCAATAATCATGCTGTTATCACGTGCAAAATTAAACAAAAATATTCATCCGCCAATAATAATTGCGAAACAAATCTGACATTTAACAAAGCGGTGAGCCAAAAAGCAAACTATCCGCAATTTTACATGGCATTTTGAAAACAAAGAACGCAAAAACATAACAGTTTGAGAAACGAGACCTGTCCCCTACCCCACACACTGCAAACTTCGGACGCTGATGCGCCCGAAGAGTTGTGAAAACGCTGAAAATAAATGTGATGGAGGCGTTAAGGAGATTTATACGAGGAGGCAGTGTCAATGGTTGCGTGCGCCCGGCGCAAGGGGATATCTTTGAGAAAAGCAATTTAACCTTTCAGGAAAGATTCCGCCTCTGCGAGCGTATCGAGCTTGCCCACATCGAGCAGGCGCAAGTCTGGCTGCACATAGCCACGGATGTTGGCCTCGGCACAGGCGCGAAGGTAAAAGTCGATGATGCCGAACTTGTCGGGAAAGGCATCCATCATGCCAAACAGGCGGGGCGAAAACACGTGGATGCCGGCAAAGGCGAACATGGCGTAACGCTTCGGATCGAGTGACGGGTAAGGGCTGCGCACCTCGCCTGTCTGCGTGTTCGTCCACCCCACGAGACGCATATCGTCATCAAAAAGCAGGTAGCGCGTGGTGGCGCGGCGACTGACCAGCAGCGTTGCATCCGCCCCGGCGGAGGCCGAAACGAGCGCGGCAATGTCCACGTTGCTAAGTATGTCTACGTTGTGGATGAGTATCGGAGCATCGCCGCTGAACAAAGTGGCGGCCTTTTTCAGCCCGCCGCCGGTGTCGAGCAGCATCGCGCTCTCGTCGGAAACGCGGATGTCCATGCCGAAATTAGCATTATCGGCAAGGTAATCGGTCACTTTTTGTGCGAAATGGTGGACGTTTACCACTACCCTGCCCACCCCCGCTGCGGCGAGGGCGGCAAGGACACGGCGCAGCAGCGGAACGCCGCCAACGGGAACCAAAGCCTTGGGCAAGGTGTCGGTGAGGGGCTTCAGGCGCGTGCCAAGTCCTGCGGCAAGCACCATTGCCTGAAAGTCGAGAGCCTGTGACATAAGAGTATGGGCGAAAGTGTGTGCTATATCTATATATAAATAAGGTGTAAACCCGTTGGCGGGACACGCGGACATTCCTCAATCTGCGCCGCCGTATGCTTCGAGCGAGGAAGTGATGCCCTGCTCGCGGTGGACGATGCGCACCTCAATGCCGAACTTGTCGTGGATGTGCTCGGCAAGGTGCTGGGCGCAATAGACGCTGCGGTGCTGCCCGCCCGTGCAACCAAAGCTGAACATCAGGTCGGTGAAGCCGCGCTGGATGTAGCGGCGCACGTGGGCATCGGCAAGCCTGTAAACGCTTTCGAGGAACGTGATTATCTCGCCGTCGTCTTCAAGGAAGCGGATGACGGGTTCGTCGAGACCCGTCAGTTTCTTGTAAGGCTCGTAGCGTCCGGGGTTATGTATGCCGCGACAGTCGAACACATAGCCCCCGCCGTTGCCGCTCTCGTCCTCTGGAATGCCGTTGCCATAGGAGAAACTGAACACGCGAACCACGAGCGACCCTCTGCCGTCGTACTTGGAGAACGTTGCTGGGCCGTCTTGCGGGTGGGCCTTGCAGACGTTGGTCGCCGCCGTGCGGAAACCGTCGGAGCGGTTCAGCGCAGATTGCTCGATGGTGGCAAAGCGCGGCATCTCCGTGAGGCGGCGCAGCGTCTCCACAAGATATGGATAGTGGAACGTGCGCAACGGGAGCATCTCGCGCAGGTTCTGTATGGCCGGCGGGATGGAGTCGAGGAAATGACGCTTGCGCTCGAAATAGCCCCGGAAGCCATAAGCGCCGAGCACCTGAAGCGTGCGGAAGAGCACAAAAAGGCTCAAACGCTCCACGAAATGACGCACGGAGGGCACTTCCACGTAGCTTTTCAGCGACTCGTAGTATTCGCGAACCAGCTCGCGGCGCAGCTTGTGGGAGTATTTTGCGGAAGCCTGCCAGAGGAAAGAGGCAAGGTCGTAGTAGTAAGGGCCGCGCCGCCCGCCCTGAAAGTCGATGAAGAACGGATTGCCCCCGGCATCGAGCATGACGTTGCGCGCCTGGAAATCGCGGTACATGAAGCTGTCGGCAGGCTCTGCGGTAAGCTCCTTCGCAAAGAGACGGAAGTCGGCTTCGAGCTTCAGTTCATGGAAATCAAGTCCCACGGGCTTCAGGAAGCAGTACTTGAAATAGTTCAAGTCGAAGAGCACACTGTCCGTGTCGAAGTCGGGTTGCGGGTAGCAGTTGGAGAAGTCGAGGCCGCGCGCACCGCCCACCTGAATGGCGGGCAGCTCGCGCACGGTGCGCACGAGCAGGGCTTTCTCCGCCACGGTGTATCGCCCGCCGGCAGCCCTGCCGCCCGCAAGGGCATCGAAAAGCGACGTAGAGCCAAGGTCGGTCTGGAGGTAGCGCCGCTCATCGCCGCTCACGGCAAGCACGCACGGCACCGGCAGCCGACGGCCAGCGAAATGGCGGGCGAGGTAGACAAAGGCGTGGTTTTCGTCGCGGCTCGTGCCCACGACACCTATCACGGTAGCCCCGTCGCCGTCGGCCATGCGGTAATAGGCACGGTTGCTGCCTCCCGTGGGCAGTTTTTCTACACTGGCAGGCATCGCGCCGGACCACTGTCGGTAAAGGTCGATGAGTTGCTTCATGGCACACTATACATTAATTATATAATAAGGTGTGTTATGCAAATTATGTTCTCTGCCTCCAAGGCATGAGAAAAGTCCCCCGTTTCCGCAAGGACTGTCACCACGGCGACCACTCCGGCTCTTGCTGCTGGGTGGCCTTGTCGGCCGCCTTCGACTCGGGCGGGTTGGTGAGGTTGCCGTTCTCGTCGAACATTCCGTATGTCGTTCGCAGCACGATGAACTCCGTCCGGCGGTTGAGCTGGTTGCAAATCTCCTGCTGTTCCTCCGTGAGCGTGCCGATGAACTCCTCCGTGAGCACGTCGTCCTCTTTCAGGAACGGGTATGTCTCGGTGAGCTTGCGGCGTATGGTCTTAGGTTTCTCCTTGCCATAGCCCACGGGCGAGAGGCGGTCGGCGGCGATGCCGTGCTCCACAAGATAGTTCACCACGCTCTCCGCCCTGCGTTGCGAGAGTGCGCGGTTGTACTCGTGGCTTCCCCGGTAGTCGCAGTGCGAACTCAGTTCGATGGTCACGTTGGGGTTCTCGTTGAGCAGGTCGATAAGCTCATCGAGCGCGGTTGTCGACTCAGGGCGCAGCGTGGCTTGGTCGAAGTCATAGAAAATGTTGTCTATCAGCACCGGCGCAGTGATGGAGGCAAGGGGGAATTGCAGCACATATTCCTCCGATTCCGTCGGCGGGTCTACGCGCAACTCCTCCTTGTGGTTGAGGAAGCCCTTGCACGTGCCGAGGAAAACGTAGTCGACGTTGGGCTTTATCTGCTGCGTGAACGAGCCGTCGCCCCTCACGCTGAGTTTCAGGTTGGTGCCGTCGTTGCCCACCATGTGTACCACGGCCTCGGGCAATTCATAGCCATCCTGTTCGTAGACCCAGCCCTTCACCGTCTGCACTATCTCCGGATTGTAGAAGCTGTATATGTGATCCCAGCCACGGGCATCGCCCCGGTTAGACGAGAAGTAGCCCTGATTGCGCAGTCCCTCGAACGTCATCCCGAAGTCGTCGCCCTGCGAGTTGAGCGGGTATCCGGGGTGCTCTATCTCCCACGTCCCGCCCGTGCTGTCGGGCTTGGCTATGAAGATGTCAAGTCCGCCAAGCCCGGGGTGGCCGTCGGACGAGAAGTAGAGGTCGCCGTTGGGGCGGAACGTCGGGAACATCTCGTCGCCCTCGGTGTTGATTGGCCGCCCGAGGTTCTCCACACCGCCCAGCCCGGCGGAGGTGATTCTCACCCGCCAGATGTCAAGTCCGCCGATGCCGCCGGGCATGTCGCTCACGAAATAGAGCCACGAGCCGTCGGGCGAGATAGCGGGATGGGCGTAGGAGGAGAGCGTGTCGCGGGTGACTTCCAGCGTGGTGGCCTTGCCCCACGAGGCATCGGAGCGCGTGGAGGTGCAGATTGTGGCGAAGCGCGGATAGGAGGCGTCCACCAGACACTGCGTGAGATACATCGTGAGACCGTCGGGGCTGAATGCGCACGCGCCCTCGTCATACTCCGAGTTGAGTTCGGTGTCGATGGCCTCGGGCTTCTGCCACTTGCCGTTCTCGTCCTTGCTGGCCACGAAGATGTCGCCGTTCTTCGTGCCGGTGATGCCGCTGATGTCGTCGCCCTTCACCTCGTTGCGCGTAGAAGTGAAATAGAGCTGGTCGTTGTCAACGCCCGCCAGCATCGGCGAATAGTCGGCGCGGCGCGAGTTGAAGAAGTCCTCGCGCTTCACCGTGTACTGCGACCCTTCCTCCTTCCACGCCGGAGCTTGCCGCGCGGCGAGCAGGCCGGCCTCGGCGAGCGGGGCGAGCGGATGCCCCGCAAGGCTGTCGAGGGCTGTCTCGAAGTTCGCCGCCGCCTCCTTGTAGCTGCCGTTCTTCATCTGCTGCTGCGCCAGCCGCAGGTGGGTTACGCTGTCGGCCTGGCCATAGCGCACGGCATTGTTGTATGCCGCGATGGCCTTCTGCGAATAGTTGATGCGCCGATAGCACTCGGCCATCTTCAGCGCACGTTGCCCGCGCACGTCCTTCTGCTTCGGGGGCGTGCGCGAATACGCCTTCTTGTATTCGGCTGCGGCATCGAAATATTCGCCGAGGGCATAGAACTTGTCGCCTTTCTTCACGTACTTATCCGCCCCGCAAGCCCCGAGGAGCGTGGCGGCGAGCAGGAGAATGGCCGTGGTAGTGATGTTTCGCATTACATTATATAACGGTGGAACACGCTGTTTAAGTATTCCTGCCGTGGATAAAAGTTAATGATTGATGATTATCCACAATCAATCACAGAG
>CAZURD010000001.1:43143-53375 GCA_964623445.1 uncultured Prevotella sp.
GGGCGAATGCCGTGGCACGACAAATGAAAGGCGGAAAGGCGACGGGAAAACGAAAAAATTACTATATTTGCGCGCAAAACGGAGAACGGATGAAAAAGAACGGCTTCTTCCGTCGCGCGTGGAATCTCTATGCCGACGGCTTCCGCAACATGGAACTGGGGCGCACGCTCTGGGCCGTGGTGCTGATAAAGCTGTTCATCATGTTCGCCGTGCTGAAAGTGTTCTTCTTCCCCGACTTCCTCAAATCCCATGCGGGAAAGGGCGGCGAGGCCGACTACGTGGCCACGGAACTCGTGGAGCGCAGCCTAAATGCGGGGGCGGAGAATGCAACGATGCCCTGACGGGGCTGCATAGACAACCAAAAGACAACCTATCGACACACTTATGACAGACATCCTGCTGAACGTAGACGCCACGGCCATAAACTGGGCGCGGGCGCAATTCGCCCTGACGGCCATCTACCACTGGCTGTTCGTGCCGCTCACGCTGGGCCTGGCCCTCATCATGGGCATCATGGAGACGTGCTACTACCGCACGCGCAAGCCTTTCTGGAAAGACACGGCGCGATTCTGGCAGCGGCTGTTCGGCGTGAACTTCGCAATGGGCGTGGCCACGGGCATAATCCTTGAGTTTGAGTTTGGCACGAACTGGAGCAACTATTCATGGTTCGTGGGCGACATTTTCGGCGCACCCCTCGCCATAGAGGGCATCGTGGCGTTCTTCATGGAGTCCACGTTCGTGGCCGTGATGTTCTTCGGCTGGAAGAAAGTGTCGCCCGGCTTCCACCTCGCCTCAACGTGGCTAACGGGCATCGGAGCCACTATCTCGGCGTGGTGGATTCTCGTGGCCAACTCGTGGATGCAGCATCCCGTGGGCTGCACGTTCAATCCGGACACGATGCGCTATGAAATGACATCGTTCGCAGAGGTGGCTCTGTCGCCGGTGGCGATAGACAAGTTCTGCCACACGGTCACTTCGGCATGGATAATCGGTGCGCTGTTCACCGTGGCCGTGAGCTGCTACTACCTGAAGAAAGGCCGCCACACGCGCCTCGCCACCGAGAGCACCAAGATAGGGTGCATCGTTGGCCTCGTGGCCTCGTTGCTGGCCATCTACACTGGAGACAAGTCCGCATACCAAGTGGCCAAGACGCAGCCCATGAAGCTGGCCGCAATGGAGGCTCTCTACGACGGCGGCAACGCACAGGGACTGACCATCGTGGCTCTCGTAAACCCCTTTGCGCAGGCCGACTACGCCGCCGGCGGCGCGCCCGCGCTGAAAATCGAGGTGCCAAGGCTGCTCTCGCTGCTCGCCACGCGCGACGGGGACGGCTTCGTGCCGGGAATAAACAACCTGCTAAACGGCGGCGACACGATTGCATGGGAGGTCGTGCGGCCGTCGGTGGAGGAGAAAATAAGGCACGGACACGCCGCCGTGCTCGCCTTGCAGGAATACCGCCAGCTGAAAGCTAAAGGCGAAAGGGAACTGCTCGGAGGCCCCGACTGCGCACGTATGCTGGAGCTTACGAAGGTGCTGAAGCGCGAAATGCCCTACTTCGGCTATGCCTACGTGACCGACCGCGCACAGGTTGTGCCCCATGTGGGCATCTGCTTCTGGGCGTTCAGGCTCATGGTGGGGCTGGGCGCACTCTTCGTGCTGTTCTTTGCCGTAGCCCTCGTCTTCTCATACCGCCGCAACTTAGGCAAGCCGCGCTGGCTTCACGTTGCCGGACTGGCGATGCTGCCCCTCGGCTACATTGCGAGTGAGGCGGGATGGATAGTGGCCGAGATGGGACGGCAGCCCTGGGTCATTCAAGACCTCATGCCGACATGGGTGGGAGTGAGCAACATCGGCTCGGGAAACGTTGCCCTGACGTTCTTCATCTTCCTCATCCTGTTCACCACGCTGCTCGCCGTCGAGGTGAACATACTGCGCAAACAGATAAAGAAAGGCCCGGAGGGAGAAGCGTGAGGAGCGGGGACTGAAGAGCCGCAGACTGGCGGCGAGGCCGTCGCTGACCGGCTCGCACAGCCCGACGGCACGCCCGACGCAAGCGCGGAAAGCGGAAAGCATCCCGACCAAAAGCCCAACGCAAGGCCACAACCCGCAGACAAAGCAAACATTACGCAACCATGACATACGACGCTTTACAACACTACTGGTGGTTCCTCGTGTCGCTGCTCGGAGCCATACTCGTCTTCCTACTGTTCGTACAAGGAGGCAACTCCGTGCTGTTCTCCATCGGACGCACCGAGGAAGAGCGGCGGTTGCTCGTCAACTCGACGGGTCGCAAGTGGGAATTCACGTTCACCACGCTCGTGACCTTTGGCGGAGCGTTCTTCGCCTCGTTCCCGCTGTTCTACAGCACGAGCTTCGGCGGAGCTTACTGGCTGTGGATGCTCATACTGTTCTCGTTCGTCTTGCAGGCCGTGAGCTACGAGTTCCAGAACAAGCTCGGCAACCTGCTCGGCGCGCGCACGTTCCAGTGGTTTCTCGTTGCCAACGGCATCATGGGGCCACTGCTGCTCGGCTGCGCCGTGGCAACGTTCTTCAACGGGTCAAACTTCATCGTGGAGAAGAACAATCTCGTGTTCGGCTCTGTGCCAATCATAAGCAAATGGGCAAATGCCGGCCACGGCCTTGACGCACTGCTCGACGTTTGGAATCTCATATTGGGCTTTGCAGTGTTCTTCCTCGCACGCTGTCTCGGACTACTCTACTTCATAAACAACGTGGCCGACGACGCTCTGCGCTCGCGCTCGCGGCGCGCACTGCTGACGAACAGCGTGCCTTTCGTGGTGTTCTTCGTGGCGTTCCTCGTGCGCACAGCGCTAAAAGACGGCTATGCCTACAATCCCGCAACGGGCGCAATCAGCATGGAACCAATGAAATACCTGCACAACCTGACCTCCATGTGGTATGTCGCCGTAATCCTGCTCGCGGGTGTCGCGCTCGTGCTACTTGGCATCTGGCGCACCATTCTCTCGCAGAAATACATCAAGGGGATATGGCCAACGGGCATCGGGGTTGTGCTGACGGTGTGCGCCCTGCTCCTTTGCGCAGGCTGGAACAACACGGCCTACTATCCGTCGAACGCCGACCTGCAAAGCTCCCTGACGATAGCCAACTCGTGCAGCAGCGAGTTCACGCTGCGCACAATGGCCGTGGTGAGCATCTTTATTCCTTTCGTGCTGGCATACATCTTCTATGCCTGGCACTCAATCGACAAGAAAAAGATAGACAAGAGCGAAATTGCCAAGGACGAGGCATACTGACCCCGCAGGCTGAAACGCGGCTCGATGCGCCCGCACGGACGGGCACGGACAGGCCGCAAAAGGGCTTGCCACGGCAAGGAAAAGGCTGGGGAATGGCGCAACGTGCCTTTCGCCGTTGCGCCGACGGGTCAGTTCTTGATGCGCAGCACTTGGTCGCAGTAGTCTATTACGGCAGGTCTGTGGGTGACAAATATCACCGTCTTGCCTTTCGCGCCAAGCACATTGCGCAGCAACTGCCGTTCGGTGTCGGGGTCGAGTGCGCTCGTCGCCTCGTCGAAGAGCATCACACCGCGTCCCCGCAGCAGGGCGCGTGCGATGGCGATGCGCTGTGCCTGCCCCTCGCTAAGCCCTGCGCCGCCCTCGGAGACGTTGGTGTCAAGCCCATGCGGCAGTTCGGCCACGAAACCGGCGCAGGCCGAATGCAGAGCGTCCCACATCTCGTCCTCCGTGGCCTGTGGGTTGCCGAGTTGCAGGTTGGCCCTTATCGTACCGCTCAGGAGTGTGTTTCCCTGCGGCACATATACGAAATTGCAGCGCATGGCAGGCGAGACGGCGGCAGATTCGCTTTCGTTGTAGAGTTCAATAGAGCCTTCCACGGGTCTCACGAGGGCGAGCATGAGGCGGATTAGGGTGGTCTTGCCCGCTCCCGTCTCGCCGAGCACGGCCGTGCAAGTGCCCGGACGGAAGTCGAACGAAAGCCCGTCTATCACCCGTTCCTCACTGTCGGCGTAGGCATAGGACACGCCTTGCAGGCGCACGCCCACCGGGCCGGCCATCGGTTCAAGCTCTTCGGAAGGCTCGGCAGGCGTTTCTTCAAGCTCCATCAGTCTCTCGGCGGCGGTGAAAACGGCCACAAACGCGGGCGCAAGGCGCGTCAGGTCGCGGGCGGGGGACTGTATCCGGTAGACAAGCTGGAGGAAAGCCGTCATCGCTCCGAACGTGATTGTCCCGCGAGAGAGGCGCGCTGCGCTCCAAAGGAAAGCCACGAGATAGCCGGCGGCAAAGCCGGAGTTGAGCAACAGGCTTGCCATCACGGAGAAAGCCGTGCGCCGGCGCACGTGGCGGCGCAGCACTCCGTGGCTGCGATCAAGGCGATTGACAATCAGTCGGTCGCATTGCAGGGTCTTGATGAGCATCCGATGCTGCACGGTTTCTTGCAAAATGCCCTGCACGCGGCTGTCGTCGCGGCGCACCCGGCGCGTGAACCGCCGCATACGGGCGGCATACAGGCGGCTCAAAAGCAGGAAAACGGGCAGTATTCCCACCGTGACCGCAGCCAGCAAGGCATCCATCGCGAACAGATAGGCAAATGCTCCGATGAACATGGCCGCTATTGAGAGTGCGCCGGGCAGTGTTTCGGTGACAAACGTGACCACCGTTGCCACGTCTTGCTCAAGCCTGTTCACCACGTCGCCGCTGTGATGGCGTTCACGTCCGTGCCACTCGGAGCGCAGGAGGCGGTCGAGCATCTCCCTCTGCATCCTGTTCTGCGCCTTTATTCCGAGTATGTTGCGCGTCCAAACGTGGCTTGCCCCGATGCCGAAGTCGGCCAAAGTGAGCAGTGCCATCAGTCCCACGGCGGCGAGGAGCGAGCCTTGCAGCGTGCCCGAAGCCACGTCGATGGCTCGCTGAACAGCCCAGACGGAGCAGAGACTGACGGCCACCGAAGCCAGTCCGAGGGCGGCGTTGAGCATTGCCTGGCGGCGGTTGCCGCGCAGGGCGCGCCACAGCCACCGCGCAATGGAGCGCAGGTTGCGGCGCGAACCTGACTTGGGGAACAAGTCTTTCAGTATTTTCATGGGTCTGTCGGGGGCTGTTTCAGTAACGGAGGTCTGCTCCCCACATCATCTTTTTGCGCAGGGTGTCGAAGTAGTTGTTGCCCGGCTGCTTCACCACGCGCACCTCCCAAGGGGCTTTCCGCAGCGTTATCGCCACGCCTTCCTTGCACGCCACCGACTTGCCGTCGGTCGCAACGAGGAAGCTGTGGCTCCGGCTCTCCACGTCCAAGGCAAGCGTCACACTGTCGGGGATGACTATCGGGCGCATACTCAGGCTGTGGGGAGCGACGGCCGTCATCGAAAAGACGTTCGTTCCCGGCACGATGATTGGCCCGCCGTTGCTCAGCGAGTATGCCGTAGAGCCTGTAGGGGTGCTCACTATGAGTCCGTCGGCCTGATAGGTGGTGAGGTGCTGGCCGTTGACCGAGGCGCGGATGGAAATCATCGAAGCGTCGTCGCGCTTCAGCAAGGCCACGTCGTTCAGCGCAAAGCCCTGCCACTGGTCTGCCCCCGATGCCTCGACGGACAGTGCGCCGCGCCCCTCCACGGTGAAGTCGCCGCCGTGCAGGGCGGCAAGACAGCCCTCGATGCCGCCCGGAGTGACATCGGCGAGGAAGCCAAGGCGGCCCATGTTCACGCCGACGATGGGTATCTGCTTCTCGCCCACGCGCCCGGCGACATGCAGAAACGTGCCGTCGCCACCCATGGAAACCACGAAATCGGCACTGAAGTCGTTGCCCTCGAACACGCGCGACACGCCCGGCACGCCACCGTGGCACTGGCACAGGAACTCGTAGAAGTCGCGGTCCATCAGCACTTCGTCGCCCCATGCCGACAGGCACTTGAGCATACGGGTGATGGAAGCCGACTTCTTTGGCTGGAATACATTGCCGAATATGGCGAAACGGAGACGCTGCAATGGCATGGGGAAAACCTTATTTATATATCTTTCAAGCCGCCAAACTTTGCCGTTTGGCAAACATTTGCTACTTTTGCGGCAGTCAACGCCACGCAAAGCCGCTTGCAAATGTACAAATTTATGGCGAGAACGGCTTGCCGCGCGACAAATAATTGACACAGATGACCAAATTAAGCGTTAACATTAACAAGGTGGCCACCCTCCGAAACGCACGCGGTGGCAACAATCCCGACGTGCTTTCCGTTGCCCGCGACTGCGAATTTTTCGGCGCAGAGGGCATCACCGTACACCCGCGACCCGACGAACGCCACATACGCTACGCCGACGTGAGGGCCATCCGCCCGCTCGTCGCCACGGAACTGAACATCGAGGGCAACCCCTCGCCGCGCTTCATGTCGCTCGTTCTCGAAGTGAAGCCCACGCAGGCCACGCTCGTTCCCGATGCCGACAACCAGCTCACGTCCAACCACGGATGGGACACGGTGGCCAACCGCGCGTTCCTCACCGACGTGATAGGGCAGCTGCGGGAAGCCGGCGTGAGGGCTTCGGTGTTCGTGGATGCCGACCCGCGCATGGTGGAGGAGGCCAAGGCGTGCGGCGCAGACCGCGTGGAGCTATACACAGAGCCTTACGCCTCGGGCTTCGAGGCCGACCCGGAGCAGGCCATCGCGCCTTTCGTGGAGGCCGCCGAAGAGGCTCGCCGCCAAGGACTGGGACTGAACGCGGGCCACGACCTGAGCCTGCGCAACCTGCACTTCATGCACCAGCGCATCCCCTGGATTGACGAAGTGAGCATCGGCCACGCCCTGATATGCGACGCGCTCTACCTCGGCTTGCGCGAAACCATCGCCATGTACAAGGCCGCCCTGCGCTGAACGGCGTGGCGGCAAGGCAACCAACCGACGACAAAAACCACAAAAGGAGACTACTATGGTATATGTATTTCTTGCTGACGGCTTCGAGGACATCGAGGCCCTCGCCCCGGTCGACATCCTCAGGCGCGGGGGAGTAGACGTAAAGACGGTGAGCGTCACTGGCTCGCGCGAGGCCGTTTCCGCCCACGGCGTGACGATACTGGCCGACATCACCTTTGAGGAGGCCGACCTGTCCGACGCTGACCTGCTCATGCTCCCCGGCGGACTGCCCGGGGCAACCAACCTGAACGACCACCAAGGCGTGCGCGAGGCTCTCGCCGCACAGGCCGCGCGGGGCGGGCGCATCGCCGCCATCTGCGCCGCACCGATGGTTCTCGGCTCGCTCGGACTGCTCAAAGGCCGCCGCGCCACGTGCTATCCCGGCTTCGAGAAGTACATGGACGGGGCTGAATACACTGCCGAACTGTTCACCGTCGACGGCAACATCACCACCGGCCGAGGCCCCGCCGCCACGCTGCCATACGCATACGCCATCCTCGAATCGTTCGTGGGCAAGGCCAAGACCGACGAGATTCGCGCCGGAATGATTTTCACACAGCTGATGGAAAGCCGCTGAAGCCGCCGCCCCACGGCTGCAAACACAGAGAGGCGAAAGGCCGCCACTGCGCACGACCCACCCCCGCAAGGGGCAGATGTCTGCGCGGTGGCGGCCTTTTGCCTCTCTGGCTGTCGTGCCGGGGAAGTTCCTACAGCTTTGCCATGAACCGTTCGCGGTCTACGATGAAGCGCAGGTGGGAGCCTTCGCCCACCACTTTGTCGCCCTCGCGGGCTATCAGGCTGAAGTGCAGCTTGCGCCCGTCCACTTTCTCAAGCACGGCGGTGGCCTCGACGGCGGCACCCACGGGCGACGGCGCGAGGTGGGCTACGTCGATGCGCCCGCCCACGGTGGTGCTGCCTTCGGGCAGCTCCGGGGCCACGGCGAGCATCGCCGCGTTCTCCATCAGGGCTATCAGCGACGGCGTGGCGAGCACGGGCATGTCGCCCGAACCCACGGCAATGGCAGTGTTGCCGTCGCCGACGACAACGCTGCTGGTGTGTCTTATTCCTGTCTCCAACATACGTTTAGGACTTAAAAATACCATGCAAATGTAGGCATTCCGCACCAAAAAGCCAACCCGCGAATGGCATTTTATGACGGGAAAAACGTAATTTTGCACTCCTAAAGAATTGATGACGCAGACGATGGCGGGGCGTGCCGCGCGGCTCTCCCGCCACGCCCGACGGTCATCGCCAACCTCACTAAAACATAACGCATAATCATGGCACTGATAAAGGAAGTGAAAGGGCTTGCCCCGCGCTGGGGACGCGACTGCTATTTCAGCGAAAATGCCGCCATCGTGGGCGAAGTGACAATGGGCGACGAGTGCTCGGTATGGTTCAACGCGGTGGTGCGCGGCGACGTTGCCCCCGTCACTATCGGCCACCGCACCAACGTGCAAGACGGCGCAGTGGTTCACGTCACCAACGGCACGGGGCCGACGGTGATTGGCAACGACGTGACCATCGGCCACAACGCCACCGTACACGCCTGCACGATACACGACGGCGCGCTCATCGGCATGGCCTCAACGCTGCTCGACGGCTGCGACGTTGGCGAGGGCGCGGTGGTGGCCGCAGGCGCACTCGTGCTGCAAGGCACACGGATTGGCCCCGGGGAGCTGTGGGGCGGAGTGCCGGCCAAGTTCATAAAGATGGGCCGCGAGGGCATGGCCGAAGCCTACGCCCGCCACTACGTGGAGTATTCCAAGTGGTATCTGGAGGAGCAACGGGGCTGAACTCCGCCGCTTGCCCATACTTGCAGATATGCAACTAAAAACAGCCTCTCTCCCGCCGCTTTTCCATACATGCCGCATTGCGGGCTGAAACGGCATTAATTGCCGTGCAACGAGGCATTTATTGGCCTCCAATAAGGCAGGTTTTGCAGTGCAAAACCTGCCTTATTGCAATTCATTGAACGTCAGGCGATTGACACGAACGCCCCTCGCCGCCGCCGTTAACACAATTAAGTTAACGGCGGCGCGTGCCTGCCTGCAACCGAAGTGCTTCGGGACTGATTGCGGGTATTCATTAAAATAAAAATTGCTAAATGTTGTTTCCCCTCGTGCGCGGATTGAAAAAAAAACGTAACTTAGCAACGAATACGATTGTTATGCAATGTACTTTCTATACCAATTATACAAAACTAAAAACGTTTAACGCTTCTATTAGAAAACAGTAGCAACGCTAATCAACATCACCGTTGCCGGCCTCACCACTAAGACTGGGAGACTTGAACGGCTCGCGGCAACGGGCGGAACAAACAAAAAACATTAAATGCGCCAACGAGCCGACAGGCGCAGAACCAAGCAACACGAATTAGCATGAGTAAGAGAAATCTACTGAAATCATCTTTTATTGCAGCAGGCTTGCTTTTCGGATTAATGGAGGGATGGGCACAACAATATACCACTATTTACTCCGAAGACTACAACGACGCTGCAACATTTAATGAGAATGGCTATTGGACTTCTGCAATAACAGACCGTTATGTTTTGCAGCAGACCGAGAGGTCAGAGGGTGATTATGCGTTGGAAGCCCTTCCAGCGGCAGACAACTCAAATGGAGGTAATGGCACTACTATTACTTACACGGGATTGACATCTGCGAACCCATCCGTTTCCCAATACTTGGAATCCGATGAATATCAAGTATCGTTTGAATTCAATTTCTGTTACAATAATAACCAGAATCCATATTTCCAAATATTTGATACGGATGGAACAGAACTTGTAGGCTTCTACGCCACAGACATGTCTGGCAATGCGAGCCTGCGTTTGGGAGCTGGCGGCAGCTCGACAGGCGGGGAAGAGTTGCTGGCTTATACATTGGCTGATTATGTGAAGACTCCAACCGCATATAACACTGTTGTGATTTACACGCAGGATGGGGCAACTTACATGGACGTTACGTGGGCTGTAAGTGGAGAAACCAACACTTATACTATCGCTAACGACATTGTACACATAGGAAGGCTGGTGCATAATACGACGCGTTACTATAATCATTTTGTCTTTGACAACTTGACTGTGGCAGTTTCTTCAGGTGAATCCTCCTCCGAAGCGTCCTACGCTTCCGGCGTTCTCAACTTCAACGCCCTTGACGTTGCTACGTCAAGCAATTCGTCAACAGACGGCGACATTCTGGCAGATACCACATTCACTGTCGTTGATGAGTTCACAGTGACCGTTTCGCCCAAGGATGCGTCTGTCAACAACACGAACAACCGTATGTGGTCAACCACCAACGGCCCGCAGCTGCGCATGTACAGCGGCACGCTCACTGTGTC
>CAZURD010000002.1:0-28817 GCA_964623445.1 uncultured Prevotella sp.
TTCCCAGCCGGCGCACATCATGGCCACGGCTGTAAGCAACGCACCGTTGCCCGGCAGGTAGAGGCGCAGACGCTTGGCCTCTTGGTAGTTGTGGCCGTTGGGGAGGTAGGTGTTCTTGCCCTTGTCGGTGAGCAGTGCATCGACAGCATCGGCAGTGCATCCGAGGCGGGCAGCGGCCATGGCCATCATGCCATAGTCCCAGCCCCACGTGGTGGGCCAGTTCCAGTTGTCGAGAACCCACCTGAGCGTGGCTTGCATCTCGCTGCGGCTGTAGAGCGTGGTGTCGGGCAGGAGACCGCAGGCACCGAGCACGGCTGGATGGTCGCTGCGCGACTTCAAGGCAAACTCTTCCTCGGATATTTGCTTGCGCCCAGCCTGCTCGGCGGCCACAAAGGGATCGAACGCCTCAGCCTTGGCCTTGGAGTCAAACTCGGCGAGGGGCATACCGGCCTGATAGATGCCGTCTTTCATTGGCAGGGAGGCAATGCGGCTGATGATGTCGTCCCACTTGTCGTTGCGCTCCAGTCCCTGTCGCTCGCGCCATTGCTGGGCCACGCTCAGGCCATAGAGCCAGTAGGCCTGCTCGAACGGCTGGCAAAAGGAGAAGTCTTTCGACATGGACTCTTGCATTGCAGTCTGTCCGTAGAGCCTGATCGTGCCGCCATCGGGGGCGCAGGCCTCGGCCCATGAGGCCATGAACTCCGCCGTTTCCTCCACTGCATCGGCATATTTCCTGAGGGTGGCATCGGTGGAATTGGCTCGCCATGCCTCTTCGGCCATGTAGATGAAGTGAGGCTGTTGCCACGTAAGGAAAGAACCAGTGTTGGACGGTGCTTCCCCGGCGAGCGGGTCGGTCATCTTCATCCAGCGCAGTCCGCTGAACCCTTGGCGTTCGGCTATCTTACGCGCCACGGGCGCAGCCGTGTCGTTGTACCACGAGAGTATCGGGTCGAGCACTTGGGCGCGTCCCCAGAGGGCGAAGTGAACCATGTGCCACCATGTCATTTCAAGGTGCGGGCGGCCGTACCATGAGTTGTAGGTGAGACCGGTCTCTTGCGGGGGCGTGTTGCCCGCGCAGTTGATTCGGGTGAGATACTGCGAGAGCACAACGCGCCGCTCCAGCTCCTTGGCGCGTGGATCGGTGCAGAGAGAGAAGTCTACCGCCGCGCCGGATTTCCAGAAGCGCGGCCAGCTCTTCATCACAGCCTTTATGGCCTGGTCGTAGGAGTAGGACGTAGCCTGCTTCTCGGCCGGCTTTTCACCGTATTCGACGCAGAAAGAAATGATGTCATTGCCGGTGGTGAGAGCGAAGTCGTGGGGGGCAGTCTGAGCAAGGGTGGCATCGCCCTCCCATGAGAGGCAGACGTAGTAGGTGGTGCTGTCGAGGGTGCGCTCGATGGTGGCGTTGCGCTCGCCCATGTCTATGATGCGCGATTGGTGGCGTTCATCGGCTGTCCAGTCGGCAGCGGCATCAGCGTGCTTGCCCGTTGGGTAGGGGAAGCGCAGAGTGATGGCGGCGCGTCCATCGGCGAGCATGGCAGTCTTCACACGGGCAAAGAGAGCGTCGCGGTCTTGCATACACGAAGTGTAGACTTCCACGGGAGTGTCGTCGGCTGTGAACGTGGAGTGGATAGTCCCGTCCCAGAGGGCGAGTTCCTGACGTATTGAGCCGATACCGTTCAGGGGTATGGGCTGTCCTGCGGTGTCGCGCAGGCTCAGTCCGATGCAGCCAAGGTTGAGGCGGTGGGGGTTGGCGCGGAAGTAGTCGGTGGCTTGCTTCTCGCGCCCTTGCTGCTTAAACTCCACCGCGTAGACCTCCTCGTGTCCGTGTCCGAGGTCGAAGGCGCGTTCGGTCTCGGCTGGCGTAAGGAGGTTGGTGTTTTCAAACGAATGCCAGCCCCAGTCTGACATCGTGGTCAGAGGCACACCTGCCTCATACTCAAAAGGGTAGCTTTGCAGACCCGTTACGTCGACGGTGGCGGCTAAGTGGCCGTTGCCCACGGTCAGAGAGGCGAGGGTGTCGGCGGTGGTTATTATAGGATTGTTGCGGGTGACGAGAGCTTGGCGGTCGATGCGCTCGGTGGAGTTGCTCGTATCGTAGCCCAGAGCCTCCATTTCAAGCGAAGCCCAGATGAACGGGCCAACGCCCTTGGCATCGTTGTCGCGGACAGGCTCGGAGAGATAGTACTCGAAAGAGCCGTCGCGCTTCAGGTTTGGCTTCTTCACATACTTGGCGATGGTCGGACTGGTGCCCGGGCCAAGGCCGGCCACGGCGCAGCAGTTTGTCAGCGAAATGGTGCTGTCGGCCTCTACGCGGATGAAGTTGTTGATGATGCCGCGATAAGCTTTTATGCCGGCATCGCGGTATTTAGCCCCGACATAGCCCTTGCGGTAGGCTTTGAGCAGGGAGTAGGCAAACATTGAGGAGCAGGTGGATTCGAGGTAGTTGCCTTCGCGTTCGGGGCTGTCCATCACCTGATACCACACGCCAGTCTTCTTGTCCTGCCACTTGATTACGGCATCGAGGTCTTTCTTCAGCAGGTCGATTGCCTCCTGTCGCCGGTCATAGTCTTCGGGCAGGGCATCCAGCAGTTCGATGAGAGCCATGGTGTACCAGCCTTGGGCGCGTCCCCAGCAGTGCTGCGAGAGGCCGGTGGAGCCGTCAGCCCAGAACATTTCGTGGGTCTCGTCCCACGCATGGCGGTTTAGCCCGGTCTTAGGGTCGAGCGTGCGTTCGTAGGTCTTGGCCATCTGGTCTACGGCATCGTCGTATATCTTCTTGGCTTTCTTGTCGTTGAGCAGCATGTTGGCTGTCAGGGCGCGGAAGGGAAGTCCCATGAAGATGCCGTCGAGCCACACTTGGTAGGCGTAGATGGCCTTGTGCCAGTAGACACCCTCATCGGTGCGCGGCTGGTCTTCCAGTTGCTTCATCAGCGTCTTTATGGCCGTGAGGTTCTTCTTCTCAGGATTGAGACTGTACATTCGCGCCACGAAGTGACCGGTGCGGATGTTGTCGAGGTTGTAATCCTTGATGTTGTAGCCGCGAATATTGCCTCGTGCGTCAATCATGGTGTCGGTGTAGAGCTGGCAATAGTCCTTTATCTCCTCGCCGCCGTACTTGAGGTAGGTGTCGAGCATGGCCTCAAGCTCTATGCCCATGACGTAGCTCCACTTTGGTTTCGTGGAGAAGTCGAGCAGGTAAGACTGCGGCACGCGCTTCATTTCGGAGGCGGTCATCCACTGGCTGTAGTACTTGTAGGGTTTCTCCTGCAAGGCGAGGCTTCCGTTGATGAGGAGGTTGTCGAACGTTATGTTGCGCGTCAGGCCAGTTATGGAGTTGCCTTCGGCCACGCCGTTGAAGCGGCAGTCTTTCACGTGTATGTCGTAGACGTTGACACAGGTGTCGAGCGCGATTATCTGCACGCCATACTGGCTTTTCTGGCAGGTGACGTTTTCGAGGCTTACGTTGCGGACGGTGGGCAGGAATCCACGGCAGCATACCTCGTTGTGCTCATAGTCGAGGTTGATTTTAAGCACAGACTCCTTGCATTGTCCCACTTCGATGTTGCGGACGTAGATGTTCTCCACGATGCCTCCTCGGCAGGTGTTGGTCTTGATGCGCACCACGCGGTCGAGGTTGGGGCTGTCCATCTTGTTGTTCTCCGCGAAGACGTTGCGGCATCCGCCAGATATTTCGCTGCCGATGACCACGCCTCCGTGGCCGTTCTGCATCTCACAGTTGCGTATGATGATGTTTTCGCTTGGCTTGTCCCAGAGGCGGCCGTCGTTGTTGCGCCCACTCTTGATGGCGATACAGTCGTCGCCCGTGTTGAAGAAGCAGTTCTCTATGAGCACGCCGTCGCATGACTCGGGGTCGCATCCGTCGCCGTTGGGGCCATCGTTGTTGATGTGTACGCCGCGCACGGTGATGTTCTTCGAGAGCAGCGGGTGGATTACCCAGAAGGGCGAGCGCAGCAATGTGACGTTCTCAATGAGAATGCCGTCGCATTGATTGAAGTTGATGAGCTGCGGGCGCAGGCCGTCTTCAGGCCCGAAGCGTCTCTCGTCCATGGGCACTCCGTCTTCGGCCATCTTCATCAGGTTGGCGCGACTGCCGTTGCGCTGGCTGATAGTGCCTTCCGTCCAGCCGTAGGCGGGTGCGCCACACCACTTCCACCACGTCTCGTTGGTGCCGCCGCCGTCGATTGTGCCTTCACCGGTGATTGCCATGTCGGTCTGCTTGTAGGCGTAGATGCAAGGTGATAGATTCCAGCAGTCGAGACCCTCCCAGCGAGTGGGCACTATGGGATAAAGCTCGGGCTGAAACACGAACTGTATCGTTGCGCCAGCCTCAATGACGAGGTTCACCTTGCTCAACATGGTGATGGCTCCCGTGTTGTACGTGCCTCCGGCCACCACCACACGGCCGCCTCCGGCCTTGGAGCAGGCTTCGATGGCCTTGTTGATGGCCTTCTGGTTGTCGGCGGCAGAGGCATCCGGGCTTGCGCCGTACTTCGTTATCGGATATTCGCTGTCTGCAAATTCCGGTTGCCTGATGTTTTGCTCAATCTGCCGATACAGGTCGTCCCATCCATCGGCTGCCGCTGCTATAGGCATCAGCAGGCAAAGCAACAATAAATTTAGTATTCTCATAAGTTTTTAAGTATTGGTGTTCGTTTGTTCTCTTTGGCCTCGGTGGGCTTGCTGCCCGCTGGATTCGCCGCCGTGAGGGCATCTCGTATGGCCGCTCTTGCTCCGCATCCGTCTACTTGTGGCACAATGTCGCAGGGAAATGGTGCGCGTCGCATGTTCCGTGGAAAGGTGGATGCCGTGCGGATTGTCGGGTTAATAATATTGTTCGTCTGTCAGCCTTTTCGGTATGAACCATGCACGGCAGAACGATGTCGGCCGGAGTGCCGTTTGTCTGCCGTAGCTTTGCGCGGTAAAGGTAAAGCCGGCGAAAGGGGCGTGAGCTTGCTCATAAGCTCCTAAAGCGTAGCCTTATTTTGTGCAAAGATAATGTTTTTTTGCGACAGAAAGTCCCATAAGCCATTTGTTCGGCAAAAAAACAAGCAGTTTGCGGCTTGTGGGGAATGCAAGTCTATGACGTATGGCGGTATGAATGGCGTGCGGGGCGGAACACACTGCAATATGTTCCGCCCCGCGTCATGTCGTTATCGGGTCTATTCGGCGAGTGCAGCGAACAGTCTGTCAAGGGCTGCATCGGCATCGCCTGTCTCGTTGAGCAGCGTGACGAACTTGCTACCGATGATAGCCCCTGCGGCGTTGGCCTGTGCGCTCTCCAGTGTTTGTTTGTTGGAGATGCCGAAGCCTATCATGCGTGGGTTGCGCAGCCCCATTGCGTTGATGCGGCGGAAGTATTCCTGCTTTTGGTCGTCGAAACTCTTCTGTGCGCCGGTGGTGGCTGCCGATGACACCATATATATGAAACCGTCGGTGTGGCTGTCGATGAACCGGATGCGTTCCTCACTCGTTTCTGGCGTGATGAGCATGATTATGCGAATGTCGTAGCGGTCGGCGATTGGCTTTACGTATTCCATGTAGTCATTGAAAGGCAGGTCGGGCATTATCGCGCCCGATACGCCGCACTCCACGCAGCTTTGGCAGAAACGTTCCATCCCGTACTTCAGAATGGGGTTGAGATAGCCCATGAGCACGAGGGGCATTGTGACTTGTCCCTTGACGGCTTTGAGTTGTTCGAATATCTTGGCAAGTGTAGTGCCGTTCTTGATGGAACGTGTGGCGGCGTCCTGTATCACTGGGCCGTCGGCCATTGGGTCGCTGAACGGTATGCCCACCTCCACCATGTCGATGCCGTGACGTTGCATGGCCAGGAGTGTAGGGCCAACGTTGTCGGCTGCGGGGCATCCGGCGCAGAAGTAGAGCGATAGCAACTTGCGGTCGCCGCGTTGGTTGAAGAGTTGGTTGATTTTGTTCATTGTGCGATTGATTAATGGTAAGGTTGTAGTGGCCTGAGAACCGAATGGCATGGGGTAGGGTTTGCCGGCATTTACCGGACGGCATCGCATCGAAGCCGGCATCTCCTTTTAACTCTTGATTTGCTTTATGAATCGCCTCACGAGTTCTACATCTTTCATGCCTGGGGATGTCTCAAAGCGCGAGTTGATGTCGACACCGAGCAGTTGCGGGTGATTCACGGCAGCCACGCGCTGAGCATCGTCAGGGCCAATGCCTCCACTCAGCAGGAAAGGCAGGTTGCCTTTGTAGCGAGAGAGTACGCTCCAGTCGAACTGCCTGCCGCTCCCGCCCGCCGTTTGGCACTTTGTGTCGAAGAGCAACAGGTCGGCCACGTCGGCATATTCGCTCCACGTGTCGATGTCTTCGGGTACAGCCACGCTTATGGCCTTTATGAATTTCACCCCGGGGCACACCCCCGCGTCGAGCGTGCGGCGCAGGTTGCGCATGAGCGTTGGTGTCTCGTGGCCGTGAAACTGCACCATGTCGAGCTTCAGTGTGACAGCCATCGTGATGACCTGCTGGGCGGTAGGGTCTACGAACACGCCCACACGTTTCGCCCGCCTGCCTTCTGTGGGCATGGGGGCGGTGTCTGGGAGCGTTGCGGCGAGGGCCGGGGTGAGGGAGACATTGCGCGGCGACTGCGGATGGAATATCATTCCAATCCAGTCGGCTCCGGCCTCCTCGACGGCTGCAATGTTGGCCGCATCGCGCATACCGCACACTTTCACTATCATGGCCGCTCGTCTTTTGCCATGCCGCCAGAATGTTCCGTAGGCATAAGGTCTGCTATAAACCGCCCCAAAGCCTGCCCTGGCTCGGCCTCGCGCATGAAAGATTCGCCAATGAGGAAGCCCCGGAAGCCAGCCTCACGCAGTTGTCTGATGGTGGCGGGGTGGCTAATTCCGCTTTCGCTCACCCACACCTTGTCCTTAGGCAAGAGAGCGGCAAGGCGCAGGGAATTGTCTGTTGATGTGACGAAAGTGCCGAGATTGCGGTTGTTTATGCCGCAGAGGTCTGCTCCGAGTTCGGCGTATTCCAATTCGCTCTCGGAGTGCATTTCAAGCAATACCTCCAGTCCGAGGCTGTGGGCTGCGTCGAGCAAATCGCCGCACTCACCTTTCCCAAGGCACGCCGCGATGAGCAACACAGCGGATGCCCCGCACAACTTGGCTTGCAGGAGCTGGTATTCGTCTACCACGAAGTTCTTGTAGAGCAGTGGAAGTGGTACTCCCGCAGTCCTAACTGATGCCAAGTCGTCATCGCAGCCGCCAAAAAACTCCTCGTCGGTGAGCACGCTCATGGCCGTCGCACCGGCCGCCGCATAGGCCATGCCCACTTCGCTTGCCACGCCGTCGCGCCTTATCCAACCCTTTGAAGGCGACTTGCGCTTGAACTCTGCTATGATGCCTGTGGGAGAATCGAGCAAGGCTTGACGCATGGATTGAGGCAGAGGCATTTGCGAACGCTCCGCGCGCCGGCGGAGTTGGGCAAGGGGGAGCGCGGCTTTCCAGCGTGCCAATTCCTCGCGTTTGTGGGCTACTATGGTTTCAAGTATGTCAGCCATGACTGTTTAGGAGCTCAGTTCTACAAAGCGACGGAATGTGTCGAGGGCGCGTCCGCTGTCTATCGACTCGTGTGCGATGTCAAGGCATTCCATTATGTCTTTCTTGCCGTGCTCCAGTACTTGTATTCCGAACGCCGCGTTGGCCATGACAATCTCTTTTTGAGCAGGCAACGCCGTGTTGTTGAGCACGTTGTCGAAGATGTGGGCGGCCTCCTCCTCGGTGGCACCGGCCATTAATTCTTCCGGCTTTGCTCTGCGCAGGCCGATGCTTTCCGGCGAGAACACTCGCTCGTAGTTGTTGGTGGTCACTTTGAAGTCGGATGTAAGTGAAATCTCATCATACCCATCCGTACTGTTGACAATGCCGTAGTCGATGCCAATCTTTTGGTAGACGCTGTTGTAGAGCCGCATTTGGTCGAGGTTTGCTACGCCGAGCAGTTGGCATTGGGGTTTGGCTGGGTTTACGATTGGGCCAAGCAGATTGAAGCAAGTAGGGAATTGGAGCGACTTGCGGATGGGGCCAACGAACTTCATTGCCTTGGCGAAGAGCTGCGCATGGAGGTAGACAATGCCGCAGTCGTTGAGGCAACGGTTGAGCTTGTCTATGTCATCGGTGAACTTTATGCCGTGAAATGCCATCACGTTTGACGCTCCGCTGGTGCTTGTGGCGGCGTAGTTGCCGTGCTTTGCCACCTTATAGCCAGCCCCGGCGATTACGAAACAGGCCGTCGTAGATATGTTGAACGTGTTTTTCCTGTCACCGCCCGTGCCCACAACGTCAATATAGCGGTCGCACTCCAGTGGCACTGGCACGCCCGTTTCGAGTATGCCGTCGCGGAATCCGAGCAGTTCATCGACGGTGATGCCGCGCATCTGAAGCCCGGTCAGCAGGGCGGAGATTTGCTCAACGGTATATTCCGATCGCGTGATGCCTATCAGAATGTCTTTCGTTTCCTCGCGTGTCAGCTCTTCGTGGTTGAGCATACGGTCGAGGATTTGTTTCATGTCTTGCTTCATTGGTTGGAATTTTGATGGTGAAACCAAAGAGTACTGCGATAGCTACAGCGCGAGCCAGTTGCGCAGAATGTCGCGCCCGCATGGGGTTAGCACGCTCTCTGGATGGAACTGTAGGCCGCGAATGTCGTAGCTTTTGTGGCGCAGTGCCATTATCTGTCCGTCGTCGCTCACGGCTGTCACTTCGAGACACTCGGGCAAACTGTCGCGACGGATCACCCATGAGTGGTATCGCCCCATGACGATTCGTGGCGGCAGGCCTGCGAAGACAGGGTCGTTCTGTAATTGAGTGCCTTCCGTTGCCACTCCGTGGAACACGTCGGATAGGTTCTCAAGCTGTGCGCCGAAAGCCTCGCCGATGGCTTGGTGGCCAAGGCAGATGCCGAGCATGGGCTTGCGTCCGGTGAAGTGGCGTATTGTCTCGGGCATCAGTCCCGCCTCGCTCGGGATGCCTGGGCCTGGGCTTAGTATCAGTTTGTCGTATGGCTCAAGCTCGTTCTGTGCATATTGGTCATTGCGGTAGACCCTCACCGAAGCTCCGAGCTGTTTGACGAGGTGCGCCAAGTTGTATGTGAAAGAGTCGTAGTTGTCTATTATGGCTATGTTCATGTAGGTGTTTTTTGTGTGGTCTATATGCTTTCCGCCATTTCGATGGCCTTTCTCAAAGCTCCGAGCTTGTTGTTAACCTCTTGCAGTTCATACTCCACGTCGCTCTTGGCCACGATTCCGCCGCCTGCCTGAAACCACAGTTCGCCGCCACGTGAGACAAAGGTGCGTATGGTGATGGCTTGATTGAGGTCGCCGTTGAGGCCTATAAAGCCGATGCAGCCGCCATAGGCTCCACGGCAATGCGGTTCATATTGGCTTATGAGCTGCATTGCTCTCACTTTTGGTGCGCCGGAGAGTGTGCCGGCGGGGAACGTGTCGATGAATGTTTTGATAGGGTCTGCGCCATTATCGAGAGTGCCGCTGACACGCGAGACGAGGTGGATTACGTGCGAATAATACTGCAAGTCCTTGTAGAACTCCACCTTGACATCGTGGCAATTTCGGCTTAGGTCGTTGCGTGCAAGGTCTACCAACATAACGTGTTCTGCGTTTTCTTTCGGGTCGTTGCGCAAGTATTCGGCCCCGCGCTGGTCTGCTTCAGCGTCGCCCGTGCGTCGCGTCGTGCCCGCAATGGGGTCGATATAGGCTTTCCGCCCTTCTATGCGGCAGTGGGTCTCTGGCGATGAGCCGAGCAAGCGGAATCCGCCAAAGTCAAAGTAGAAAAGGTATGGTGACGGGTTGATGGAGCGCAGGGTGCGGTAGAGGCAGAAATCGTCGCCCTCATAACGCTGCACGAACCTCCGCGAGAGCACGATCTGGAAAACGTCGCCACGCAGGCAATGGGCTATTCCGCGCTGGATGTTGGCCTTATGCTCCTCGTCTGTGAGTGTCGACGTTGTAGGGCCGATGGCATGGAAACTGTATGTGCGGGCAACACCCTTGTTCATCTGCTTGACTATCGCCTCGATGTCGTGCTCCGTTCCAAGTGTTGTTATGGTGAGGGTGTTGTTGAAGTGGTCGAAGACGATGATGTCGCGGAACATTGTGTACATCATGTCAGGGGCATCATTACTCTCCATCGTGGCATCCTTGATGTCTATCCCCTCGAAATATCTCACGGCGTTGAACGACGTGTACCCATACAGTCCGCACCGTTCCGCGCCGTCACCATCGACACTGAAGCGTGAGATGAAGTCGCCGATGGCGCGTTCCACAGTATAGTCAGCGTCCACCTGCCGGCTTTCGCGGCTTCCGTCTGGCAGGGAAAGGGTGGCCACCCCATGTCCGATGGCTACGTTCGCCACGGGATTGACGCAAATGAAAGAGCGGCTGTTTGCTTGGTCGTGGTAGTCGGAACACTCCATCAGCACGCTTTGGGGATATATGTCGCGCAGCTGCATGTATGCGCCCACAGGGGTGTAGAGGTCGGCAAGCAGTGTTCTTGATATGGCTTTGTATGCGAATGTCATGCCTTTTGTGTTTTGGTTGGGTGTGTCTGTCAGAATTTGCCATACTCCCCGGCCATTTCCTTGTGGCTGAGATATGTCTCCACGTCCTTGTCGCCGCGCCCGCTTACGGTGAGCACAACCACGTCGTCTGCCTTGAGGTGCATCTTGTCGAGTGCGGCCACGGCGTGCGCACTCTCCAAGGCGGGTATTATTCCTTCGAGGCGTGTCAGTTCGTATGCTGCCTTGACGGCTTCATTGTCGTTTATTGAGTAGACCGTTGCGCGGCGTTTTTTTGCCATGTTGGCGTGCATAGGGCCAATGCCGGGGTAGTCGAGGCCGGCCGAAAGGCTCTCGGCTTCAATTATCTGCCCGTCTGGCGTTTGCATAACGAGCGTCCTTGAACCGTGCAGTATGCCCACAGAGCCGGCGTGAATGGTGGCTGCCGTGTGTCCCGTGTCTGCCCCAAGCCCTCCAGCCTCGGCCAGCACGATGTTCACGCGCTCGTCGTCTACGTAGTGATAGACAGTGCCGGCGGCATTTGAACCGCCGCCTACGCAAGCCACGAGGTAGTCGGGATAGTCGCGTCCCACCATGGTGGGCAACTGTTCGCGTATCTCTTTGGAAATTATGCTCTGCAAGCGTGCCACGATGTCGGGGTAGGGGTGAGGCCCAACAGTTGAGCCTATTATATAAAAGGTGTCCTGCGGGTGGCAGCACCAGTCGCGTATGGCCTCGTTGGTGGCATCCTTCAGCGTGTGGTTACCGGTGAAGACGGGTCTCACCTCTGCACCGAGCATCCGCATCCGCTCCACGTTCGTGTGTTGTCTCTCCACGTCGAGTGCGCCTTGGTAGACCACACAGGGCATGTCCATGAGTGCGCACACGGTTGCCGTGGCCACTCCGTGTTGGCCTGCTCCTGTCTCTGCGATGATACGTTTTTTGCCCATCTTCTTCGCAAGGAGTATTTGCCCTATGGTGTTGTTTATCTTGTGTGCGCCAGTGTGGTTGAGGTCTTCACGTTTGAGAAACAGGCGGCAACCGTGTTTGCGGCTCATGCGCTCGGCGTAGTAGAGAGGGGTGGGGCGTCCCACGTAGTCGCGCAGGAGGCGTGTGTACTCGCGGCGGAATTCCTCCGATTGGAGTATGTCGAGGTACTGGCGGCGCAGGTCGTCCACCGCCTTGTGGAGAATTTCTGGCACGTATGCACCCCCAAATTCGCCGTAGAAACCGTTTTGGTCAACTAAGAACGACTTTTCCATTTGCAGTGTCTTTTGTTCCTGTATTCTTTCTTGCAAGCTCGCCCTGCAATGAACGAAGGCTCGCCGCTGTCGCGACGAGCCTCCTAATTGTTATGCTTGTGAGCATGAAACGCATGACCCTTTGCCCTCGCGACTATTTGAATCTCGAGTCTGGCCACCACCATGCGTTCAATGTGTTCTTGCAGTCAATCATTGCTTATTGTTTACAGGGACAAAGATACACTGTTTCTTCCAATGTGCAAAATATCCGCGCAATATTTTTACGCTTTTGGCAATTTTAATCGAAAACACTTACAGTTTGCTGTTTCTTGCGTGTCTGTCAGCAGGGAAGCACATCCATTGGAATGCCACACGGCTCAGCCCTCAATGCTCAGCGTAATGTTGTGCTCCTTGGCCATGCGGCGGAGGTTTATGATTGCATACCTCATGCGTCCGAGCGACGTATTGATGCTTACACCTGTGATGTCGGCAATTTCGCGGAAAGACAGCCCTTGGTAGAAACGCATGTAGACCACTTCCCTCTGTGCTACGGGCAGGCGATTCATCATGCGGCGCACGTCGGACAGCACCTGTTCGTTCACCAGCTCGTTTTCGCGGCTTGTGTCTACTACCGATGCGCTGCGCAGGTTCGACATGTCGTTGCCCTCATTAGGTTCCACGATGCGGTCGGCACGCTTTTGTCGATACCAATCCATCATCACGTTGTGGGCAATGCGCGTCACCCAGTAGGAGAACTTGCCCGAATCGGTGTATTTCCCCTCCTGAAGTTTCATTATCACCTTCACGAAAGTGTCTTGGAAAAGGTCATTGGCCGTGTCTTCATCCCTCACGACAAACATTATATATGTGAATAGCTTCGTTTGGTTGCGTGCCAATAACTCATCGAACGCCCTGTTGTCGCCTTTCACGTAGAGCAAAGCCAACTCTTCATCGGTCATGCCTGCGAAATTATTCATATTTAATCAGCCTTTTGTTTATTTGAAGTAAACGTTCTTCGATAGGCGTTCTGTGGTTTGTTTCTTGCTGTTTTTGGTCTATGGCTTACCGCTTCACGCTCACTGCGTTTCCCTTGCCGACAGCCGTTGAGCGTGGGTAGAAGCCAATTGCAAAAGTATATAAAAATAAATGAGCAACAAAATTTTGCCCCGCAAAATTGAGCAGTGGCACGATTTTTGATGCGAGGGCGGAGTTAGCGAGCTGGTGCAACATTGCGGAATCAGCAGTCTGGGAATGGATTGTCTTGGACGAATACAAGAAATAGAGGCTGTACCGTACACACCTGTGTTACGACACAGCCTCTTGTACCAGTAAAATTAATCTATCCTCAGACTTGTTGTTGGAAACGTTAAGCGGTGCGTTTCCCTATATGTGAAATGCCCCAATGGGCTGTTATTCTGTTACAAAGGTATGCAAAAAGCGTAATTTGTGCAAGCGCACATTTGCTTGCATTGGATTAGAATGCAGTGATGTGGTGCTAAACGTCTGTTATCTGTGATTAAGCGGTTTTATTTTGTGACAGGATTGAATGGCTTGCGGATGATTCTTCGGTGAATAATGGCATGTCTGTCAGATGCAGAAGCCCGTTGTCGGCAGGACTATGCACCTGAATTTTGCAGTATATATATTATGCGTCGCCTTTGAAAATAAAAACGCAGTGTACGACCGCCCCTTGCCTCTTTTCTCTGGATTGACCTGACAAGGGTTGTTTTTGGGAGGGCTTGTCTTGTTTGCAGCCATTGCATCTCGGCTGCATGGCAGAGTTATACAGCCACAACAATTTTGCCTATCTGGCTTCTTTGCTCGGCGAGCAGGTGGGCATCGGCAATCTGCCCGAGAGTGAATTTCTGTGCAATGATGGGATGCACGTTGCCTTTTTCAATCAGATTCATCATGCCGTTAATATGTGACTGAGTTGGATAGTTACTGTAAAAGCCAGTGAGATATGCCCCGGAGGGTATCTCCTTAATCGGGTCGAAGCTCTTGAGGCCATAGATTCCGCCAAGTACGCCCGTATGACATACAATGCCGTGCATGGCGGTTGACTTTAGGGACTCTCGCAATGTTGTAGCACCGATGAGTTCAAGGACTTTATTGGCACCCGTGGGATGTTTTTCAAGAAATCTCTTCTTGAAGTCTTCTCCTTCCAATACGACATCATCGGCACCGTATTCCTTGAGTAAACAGGCTTTCTTTTCGCTCCTTGTGGTGGCGACTACTTTCGCGCCAATTGCCTTGGCAAGTTGAATGGAAGCAAGGCCAACGGTTGATGTTCCGCCACGCACGAGCAGTAAGTCCTGCGCCGAAAGTTGCAGCGACGTTACCAACGAACCATAGGCTGTGTAGAATGTCTCGGGTATTGCGGCAAGCTCGTCCCAGTCGAGGCGGCTCTCAACGGCAAAGACGTTTTTGGCCGGAAGCAGGGCATACTCGGCATAGCTGCCATTGAAGCTGCGCCCCATTCCGCCCATCAGTGCCATGATTCGCTGTCCTTTTCTGAACCTGCTGTCTGAAGGGTCGACAACCTCTCCGACACATTCTATGCCGGGCACAATGGGCTTGTTGATGTATGGTTGCGCCACCTCAAACTGACGCAGCAGCACTTCGGAATGGTTGATTCCGAAGTTGCGGACTTTTATCAGCACCCAACCCGGTTTTACTTTTGGGATGGGGATTTCAGTTAGTTGAATTTCTTCAGCCTTACAAGGCACAGTGAGGACTACGGCTTTCATACTTCTTTCCAGCATTGAGGGTCGGGTGAATAAAACGAACGATGATAGCCGAACGCTACGGCAGGGCAACCACGGCAGAATCGGAGCAGCTCGCATTTCGAGCATTTCTCAAACTTGTCATGCTGTCGATAAGCCTCCATCTCTTCGCCCGTCCACAGCTCATGTAGGGGCTTTTGGAAAAGATTGCCCACCACGCTTTCAAAGCGTCGGCACGCCATCACATTCCCGTTTGGCAGAATGGTGAAATGGCAGTCCCCGCAATGACAGCCGTCATAGATTGTGTCCGGGTCGCTGTCTTCGGGTATCTTGAACAGTCCTTTTTCATAAAGGAAAAGGGTCCATAGGTGATCTTTCAGGTTGAAGATTGTCCCCGAGTCTTTATACTGCTCAAACTTTTTCCAGATGCGTTCAAGAAAATCGCGGTATTCCATTGGGGAGATGTGCGTTGACTTCTCTTCCGATGTCGGGCAATATCTGCCAAACGCAAACACATCGACACCCTTTTCCACAACAAGGTCGATTATGTCGGGGATTTCGTTGATGTTCGTGCCGGAAACAGTCGTCATCACGGCTACACGTATTCCGTTGCGCCTGAGCACATCTATCTTTTCAACGGTAACGTCAAACGACCCCAGTTTCCGTATCTCATCGTGCGTCTTCCTCATCCCGTCTATTGATAGCTGATATTTCTGGCAGCCCATTGATTTCAGCCGTCTGCAAACATCGTCGGTGATGTGGAATGGGTTGCCGAGAATGGTAAACGGGATGTCGCGCTCTTTCACCATCGCAAGTATTTCCCAAAAATGGCGGTGAAGAATGGGGTCGCCGCCTGTGATATAGAAATACGGTAGTCTATCCATCCTGCGACACATCTCCACGCATTGCCAGATTACTTTCTCGGCTCGGTCAAGAGACATCTCCATGAGGCGGGGATGGCCCTCTGAAAAGATATAGCAATGTTCGCAACGCTGGTCACAGCTGTCGGTGATATGCCATTGAAAAGCAAAATATTCCATCTGCCGCGATTAATACAGTTGTTTATTGATGAATTCCTCTGGCGGGATGTATGCTTTCCCGCCAGAGGAAAATCGTTGAAGCGATGGATTACTTCTCGCCTGCGCCGCAAGCTGCGGGCGTGGGTTCGGGCTTGGTGTCGCCGTCGCCTGCACCACAGGCAGAGCCGCAAGCTCCGCTCGCTGTCGTCGTTTCTTCTTTTGCACAAAGGTAGCTCTGTGCGCTCCTCTTTGCGGAATAAATACCGCTGACAGATGTCCTCTTCATAATAATGTTGTTTTTATTGGTAAATACTGCAAGGTGAAATTTGTTGCAATAAGCAACATTTCCATCCTTTTTCAATACAAAGTTATGCTGAATAATGCTATTCTACAAGAAGTTATATTTTCAGCAGGCGGTAACCTTTTTCTCGCTTTTGATGGGAATCAGCCACTTAGTCGCGAGTTAAAAAAGCGTAAATCCTTTCGCGTTGAGCGCGATACAATGCGTTTTGTCAGTAATTTTACATTTGCAAGTAACTTTTAATTTGTAAGTTATGCTGAGAAAAGAGAAGCGGAACACGATTATTGAAATTTGCCCTGTCCGGAACGTAATTGCCCGTTTCGGCAACAAGTGGGCTTTGTTGGTTGTGTTGGTTTTAAGCGAACAAGGGAAAGCCCGTTTCACCGAGTTGTGCCGATTGATTCCCGATGTTTCATCCCGCGTATTGTCCGGCACGTTAAAGACGTTGGAAGCAGACGCGCTTGTCTCCCGCAAAGTCTACCCCGTAGTGCCTCCGAAAGTGGAGTATCAACTGACTGACATGGGGCGTTCCTTGGTTCCTTTGATTACTCAACTTACAGAGTGGGCGCAAACCAACATCGAGAAAATCGTGGAGCACCGAAAGGAGTTTGAGGCGAAAAATAAGGATTTGGGTTAAACCCAAGATTCCTTATAGAGCAAAAAATAGGGCATGTCAAAAACATGCCCTATTTCCTTTGTGTCTTTCGGCTAAGCCGTCATGTTGTCACCAGAGGGGGAGACGCTCCTCTTTCGGCACAAACATCTTGTCGCCCTCTTTCACGTTGAACGCATCGTACCACATGTCGATGTGTGGCAGCGCACCGTTCACGCGCCACTCTGCGAGAGAGTGGGGGTCGGACATCGTTTGGCGGCGTATGGCTTCCTCGGTGATGTTGGCAGCCCATAAGCCTGCGTAGGCAATGAAGAAACGCTGTTCGGGCGTGAAGCCGTCGATGTCTGGCAGCGGGGCATCTTTCGTGGCGTTCTTGAATGCGAAGAAGGCCACTTGCAGTCCGCCGTGGTCTGCGAGGTTTTCGCCGAGGGTCAGCTGGCCGTTGGCGTTGAGGTCGGGCAGCACCTTTATGTCAGAGAAGTACTCTGCGTACTTGTTTGCACGCTCGCTGAAGTTTGCTGCGTCGCTCTCTGTCCACCATTCGTTCAGGTTGCCATCCTTGTCATAGTGGCGTCCGGAGTCGTCGAAGCCGTGGGTCATCTCGTGTCCAATCACCACGCCTATTGCGCCGTAGTTGAATGCATCGTCGGCTTCGGGGTCGAAGAACGGCGGTTGCAGGATGCCGGCGGGGAAGCAGATTTCGTTCGTCGTCGGGTTGTAGTATGCGTTGACCGTCTGTGGGTACATGTACCATTCGTCCTTGTCGACGGGCTTGCCGGCGTGGACCTCTATGTCCCATGCGTTCCAGAAGCGGTGGCACTCCACGACGTTCTCATAGTAAGATTTTTCGGGGTCGATGTTGAGCGCGCTCATGTCTATCCATTTGTCGGGATAGCCTATTTTCACGTAGAAAGAGTTGAGCTTGTCGAGCGCGTTGGCCTTTGTCGAGTCGCCCATCCACGTTTGTGCCTTTATGCGCTCGGCGAGCGATTCCTGGAGGTTGGCCACGAGTTTGAGCATCCTCTCTTTCGACTCGGCGGGGAAGAAGCGTTCCACGTACATCTTGCCGAGGGTCTGTCCCATCATTCTCTCCACTTGGCCCGTGGCGCGTTTCCAGAGCGGGTGGTTCTCCTTGCGTCCGGTCATGGTGCGGCCAAAGAAGTCGAACTGCGCCTCCACCACGTCGCTGGAGAGATAGTTGGCTGCGCTCATTATCTGCCCCCATTCCATGTAGTCGCGGTATTCATCGGGGGTGATTTTTGCCAGGAGGCTGTTTACGCCATCGAGGAATTCCGGCTGGCCGACAACGATTTCCTGAAGATATTCCGACTTGATGCCCGTGGCGTTCATTGCTTCCTCAAACTTTGTGTTGGGGTAGCGCGATTTGAATTCGGCGAGCGTCATCTTGTTGTAGTTGGCGATTGGGTCGCGGAGTTCCGCGCTGCTCTTAGACACGCGCGCCAGTGCCGTCTCCACTTTCATCACGTTCTCCATCTTGCGTTGTGAGGTCTCCTTGTCGAAGCCGAACATGCCGAACATGCGGACGATGTGCTTCTTGTAGGCCTCGCGCACGGACGTGGTTGCGGTGTCGGTGTCGAGGTAGTATTCCTTTTGTCCGAGTGTGATGCCGCCCTGTCCCACGTTGACGATGTTTTGGGTTGCGTTGCGTTCGTCGGCTGCAAGGTAGGCCACGAAGAACTCGTTGTCGCCCGTGGGGGCAAGTTCGAGCTGTATTGCGAAGAGGTCGTCAACGGTCTTTGCGGCTTCCATCTTCTCAATGATGGGCATCAGGGGCTTCACTCCCTCTTCGTCGCGGCGCGTGGAGTCCATCGCCAGCTTGTAGAGGTTGCTCAGCTTGTTTTCCGTCGTGCTCTCCTCGAATTCTTTTTCGCGCAGTTCGTCGAGTATGGAGTTGATGCGCTTGTCGTTGTTCTCGCCGAGCTTGTCGAAGCTGCCGTAGCGCGAGTAGGCGGCGGGCAGCGGGTTGCGCTTCATCCATCCGCCGCAGGCGAAGCGGAAGAAGTCCTCCGTTGGGTTCACGCTCTGGTCGAGGTTCTCGAGGTCGATGCCTGACTTGAGCTGGTTCTGGCCGCAGGCTGCCATCATTGATGCTGCGGCCACGATTGGAATTAGTCTTTTCATTCTCTTCATCGGTTATTTCCTTTGATAGTTGATTTTCTTGTCCTTATGGTTTTTCAGATGCCATGCACGTTGCCGTCAATGCCTTTCCGTGCATTGTCAGAGTTAGGGCTGTCCGATGGATTCCAGTTCGATGGAGAGCTGTTCCCACTTTTCCACCTCGGCATCGAGCTGCCGTTTCGTGTCGGTGTATTCGGCCACGAGCGTCATGTCGGCCGCCTTTTCGGGGTCGGACAGGAGCTGGTCCAGCTCCTTTAGCCTTTTCTCCATTGCCTCGATGGCGTTCTCCGACTGCTTTACGGCTTTCTCCGCACGGCTTTTTCTGCGCATCATTTCCTTGCGTTCGGCATGGTCGGCCTTGCCTGTGGCCGGCGCGGCCGGTTCGGCAGCGACATTGGCCGTTGTGGCGGGCCGCGCCGCATTGAGTCCGAGTGCGTCGAGGCTTTCGAGCCTGCGGCTTTGGAGGAAGTCGTAGATGCCCCCGATGTGTTCGCTCACGCGCCCCTGTCCGAACTCGTAGACCTTGGTGACGAGGCCGTCGAGGAACTCGCGGTCGTGGCTCACGATGATGGCTGTGCCGTCGAATGCGCGTATGGCTTCTTTAAGAACGTCCTTTGACTGCATGTCGAGGTGGTTTGTAGGCTCGTCGAGTATGAGCAGGTTCACTGGTTCAAGCAGCAGCCTTATCATTGCGAGGCGGCTGCGCTCGCCGCCGCTGAGCACCTTGACGCGCTTCTCTGAGGCTTCGCCGCCGAACATGAACGCACCGAGTATGTTTTTTATCCTTAGGCGGATTTCGCCCCGCGCCACGTTGTCGATGGTGTCGAACACGGTGAGGTTCTCGTCGAGAAGCTGTGCTTGGTTCTGTGCAAAATAGCCAATCTGCACGTTGTGCCCAATCTTCAGCGTGCCGGAAAACGGTATTTCGCCCATTATGCACTTCACGAGCGTTGACTTGCCCTCGCCGTTCTTCCCGACAAAGGCCACTTTCTCGCCGCGCTTGATGGTGAGCGTCACGTGGTCGAAGACGGTGTGCTGGCCGTAGTCCTTGCGCACTTCGTCGCAAATCACGGGAAAGTCGCCGCTGCGCAGGCAGGGCGGGAACTTCAGGTGCATGGACGAATTGTCCACCTCGTCCACCTCGATGGGCACGATTTTCTCCAGCATCTTGATGCGGCTCTGCACCTGTGCGGCCTTCGTGGGCTTGTAGCGGAAACGCTCAATGAAGTCTTTCAGCTCGGCAATCTCGCGCTGTTGGTTCTCATAGGCGCGCATTTGTTGCTCGCGCCGTTCGCGCCGCAGGGTGACATACTCGTCGTATTTCACGCGATAGTCCACCACTTGCCCGCAGCTTATCTCTACCGTGCGGTTGCAGACGTTGTTGATGAACGCGCGGTCGTGGCTCACGAGAATCACGGCCTTGGCACTTTGGGCGAGGAATTGCTCCAGCCACTGTATGCTCTCAATGTCGAGATGGTTTGTCGGTTCGTCGAGAAGCAGCACGTCGGGATGCCTCAGCAGAATCTTCGCCAGTTCGATGCGCATTCGCCATCCGCCGCTGAACTCGCTCGTGGGGCGCAGGAAGTCGCTGCGGCTGAAGCCCAGTCCGCACAGCGTGCGTTCCATTTCGGCCTCGCAATTTTCCGCGCCGAGCATCTGGTAGCGTTCCTGTTCGGAGGAGAACCGCTCCACCATGCGCATATAGTCGTCGCTCTCGTAGTCGGTCCGTTCTGCGAGTTGCGCCCCGAGGCGGTCGAGGTTGCGCTTGGCTTCCGTGATGTGTTCAAAGGCTTTGCGCGTCTCGTCGATTACGGTGGTGGCGTCTTGCAGGTTCATCACCTGCGGGAGGTAGCCCACGGTGGTGCCTTCCGGCACGGAGACCGAGCCTGACGTTGGCTTTTGTAGGCCGCAAATTATTTTAAGGAGGGTTGACTTTCCTGCGCCGTTCTTGCCTACGAGGGCTATGCGGTCGTGGTCGTTGACTGCAAAGCTGGCATCGCTGAAAAGGGGCTTTGCGCCGAACTCCACACTTAGTCCGTCTACGGAAATCATCTTCAGAATTACATGATTGTTGTATATGCCCTGCAAAATTACGCTTTTTCCAATTCATTGGCAAGACAAAGGCCACTTTTTTGACGACAGGGCACATCCGGCTGTGTATGCGGGCGGCATCGGCCAATTGCTGCTGGAGACGGAATCTGTCCCCGGTCTGTGCCATTGCTTGCTTTGGCTTTGTTGTGGCTGAAGTGACAAATGTCACTGTTTCCGCTCTTTTTGTTGGCAAAGTGTCATTTCGGGAATCTTCGTTTGGAGACGTAAAATAGAGAGATTGAAGTTTCGGGGAATGTTCATTATGTCGCATTGTGCGTCCTGTAACGCCTCGTTGCACCTTGCGTTAAGCCATAAGGCAAGGCGTTTCTTGTCGCAACGGATGCTCTATTGCGGTGTGACGAGTGCCTCGTTGCCTCCCAATGCAGGTCTTATCGCGTTGCAACGAGGCATTCGTTGAAGCGCAGTACTGCCCTTTTCGCGTCAGAAACTGTGTGCTTTTGGCTTAACATACTGGCTGTCAGTGACATGAATAAATATTCGGTTTTTGGCGATATTTTAGCCTGCACAAGGCTTCCTTTTCGGGGAAAACGCCGTCACGAGGCGTTTGGGAAAATCAAAAAGTAAGCAAAAAGGGGAAAGGCGTAGACATTTGCAAGGTTTGCAAGGACGCACGCCCCGGGCATCAGTCTGCCGCAAGTGCGGTGGGTGTGGATGGTCCGTGTCAGACTGGCGGGGCGTGCTTCCTTGCAGGCCGAGTGCCTATTGTTCGTGTTGTATGGCAGGGCGCAGCTGGGCTTTCATCCACTCCATGCACTCGTCGTTGGTCTCGCGGAAACGCCAATGGCCGCTGCTTGGCGTGGTGCGCAGCGTCTTTGGCGCAGTTATCGCGTTGTAGGCGGCTGTCGTAGAAGTGGGCGGGCAGGTGTCGTCGTTGTATCCGTAGGAGAAGAATACGGGGCATTGCAGGCGGCGGGCGAAGTTCACCACGTCGTAGTAGGGCAGGGTGGAGGCTGTGCCGGCAGGCTCGTCGCCCTTGCGGAAGTAGCCGGGGTAGCCGCCTGCGCGCCCGTCCCGATAGGCGAGCAGGTCGGCGAGGGCGGGATAGAACGGGGCGCAGAACGTCACCTTGGGGTTGAGGGCTGCGGTGACGATGGTGAGTGCGCCGCCTTGGCTGCCTCCCGTCACGCCGACATTGACCCCATCCCACGATGGCAGCGTACACAGGAAGTCGACGCAACGGGAGCATCCTGCATACACATCGCGCAGGTAGAACGTTTGTTTGTCGCTTATGCCATTGTGCAGGTAGTCTTCCGCAACGCGCCGGGCTTCGGCATAGAGCGAGTCAGGCAGTTCGGGGTTGCAGCCGCTGTGGATGCAGATGTTCAGGTAGATGTATCCCTGCTCACTATAATATGTGGTAGGCTCTATCTTACTTGCGCCTGCCCCGGGCGGGCAGAAAAGCACGGGGAAACGCCCTTCGCGCCGTGGCTGCGTGAGATAGCCGTACATGTTGCGTCCGTTTGGCCCGACATTGATTTCCACCAACGATACGGCAACGCTGTCGGTTGAGCGATGCGGCAGTGGCGTTATCTTTGGGCTTAGTTCCACGCTGGCTGCGCTGGCGAGGGCATCTTCCCAGAATGCGTCGAAGTCGGAGGGATTGGGCGTGGCTGAAGTGATGGCTTCAGGGCTGAACGCCACCTTGGCCGCGTCGCTCACCGTGCGTCCGTCGACGGTGAATCGCAGGTTGCAGGCACGGAAGCCGGGCGTGGAGCGCGTCCCCATGTCTATTGTGGCCACGCCTTGTGCGAACGTGGTGGAATCCTCTGCGGACGGAAGAAACATATCGTCGCCCACCTTATAATAAAGGGTTACGCTGTCCACGGGCAGTCCGCCCCGGTATGCCTCGACGCGGAGGGTGGCCTGCTCGCCCGTGGCGTAGGTGCGGTCGGGATGGCTTGCCACTACGATGTGTTCCACGTATTGGCGGCGTGGCTTTGAGAACTGGGCGTGGGCAGGGGCTGTGGCCATTGCCATGAGGGCCAAGGTCGGCAAGATTGACAGTAGTTTCATGGTGTGTGGGAGGTTGGTCTGTGGCAATGTGGGGCAGCGGCAGGGGTCAGTTGGCTTGGTCGTCGTGGGAGATTATGCCCTCGTCTTTCACCAAGTCGCCGTAGGTGGCATCCATTTCGGCGGCCATAACGTCGATGTTGTGTTGCGAACCGCAAGCCTGCATGAAGATGTCATGCAGGCTCGATTTGCCGGGACGTATGCCGGAGAAGTCGATGTCGCGTCCGAGCACGGAGCAGACAGCACTTATCATAAGGTGGTAGACAGTGGCTTGGCGCAGCGACGACTTGCCCGTTGCGGCAGTCTTGATGCCTCGGGCGTAGGCCAGCATCGTGGTGCGGACGGCGAGGCGTATGGCCTTGTCGGTGTCGGTGGACTTTGCCTGTCCGTTCGCGGATGGTTTTTGGGGTGCGTCAGTGTCGGTGTAAGTGGGCAACCGCCCTTGCAGCAGGAGGGAGAAGTTGCGCTTGTATTCGGCCACCATTGTCTCGTGCATCTGCCTCGTGCGGCAGGCGAGGAGCATGAGATCCTCTGCCGACTTTGCCTTGGGGTATGCCTTGCGGAGTTTTGCCTCAAACTCCTCGTAGTCGTAGTTGATGTGGGCAATGGCGAAGAATAGCGTGTTGTGGAAAGCGGGGGCAATCTGCTCATAGTGGTTGAGCATGGTTTTCTTCAGATCCTGCGGGGTGAGCTTGCTCAAAGGCTCATGCGTATGGCAGTCGATGATGCCGCAGGCGAAGGCTTCAAAGAAAGACCTCACCAGCGATGCGAGCAGTTTGTGGTTTTCGATGGTCTGCATGATTGGCTACAAAAGTAGGAAAAAAGGCAAAGAGAAAAGGTTTTTGTTGGATATTTTTTGTGGAATGGCCAATGATTACTATTTTTGTTGAGACTAAGGGGATGTCCCGCCAATTGCGTCGCGACAATTTCCGATTCCGTCGGATGGATGTCGGCAAGCAGAATAGAGTAAGCGAGCGTGCCATTCGTCAGGTGGAATCAGGCAAAGTGGCGTTCGGTAAGAATCAAAGAAGCGGCCGGAACAAGGGTGGATGCCCCGTCAAAAATAGAAGCCATGACAAATCGAACAATCCCTAAAAGCCATAGAAATGGAAGATAGAGACAGAAGCCGTGAGCGTTTCGAGCAACTTTGGGACGAGCAGAAATACGTCTACTTGCAGGCGGATGAAGGATGGCAGCGGGTGAAAGAAAGCTACAAGATGCGCACTTGGAGTGACTATGTGCTGTTCGCCGTGCCGCTTGTTGTGGGCGTGCTGGCTCTTGACTTCGTGAACGTGGAGCGTGAGTTCCTGCGGTGGGCTTTGTGCGCTGTGGCTGTGTTGGTGGCTTTTGTCGTCTGCACATGGCTGAAACAGCCTTTGGTGGGGCGGAGTCTGCCGTAGATGTGGAGCGTCGTGTGAAGGAACGCTGCTTCAGGCATTTCGTGGAGACAGGCTCTTTAGGTGGCAATGGACAATGAACAAATTTGATATATGAATGCACAGGCTTGCGAGGAGGTGCTCTCCGCACACGGCATCAGGCCAACGGTAAACCGCATAGTGGTGCTGAAGGAACTGTCGGCAGCGGGACGCCCCATGTCGATGTCGGAACTGGAGAAGCGCATCCTGTCGATAGACAAGTCGGGAATATTCCGTGCCCTCAGTGTCTTTAGGGAATCCCATCTCGTACATGTGCTTGAGGATGGCGGCGATGGCGTGCGTTATGAACTGTGTCACAGCAGCCGTCAGGATGAGGACGACGACATGCACGCTCATTTCTATTGCGAGAATTGCCGGCAGACGTTTTGCCTTGAAGACATCTGCGTGCCGCAAGTGAGCCTGCCCGAGGGCTATGAGGTCAGCTCCGTGAACTACATGATAAAGGGAATGTGCCCGGATTGCGTGAAGCGAGGCTGCAAAGGCAGGGCAGTTAAATAGGCGGCAGCGCGTGGATGAGGGCAGGTGTCACAGCAGCCTATGCTTCCGTGGCCTCTACGTCCGTTTGATTTTCGACCTCTTCTTTTTTGTTGTTGGCTTGTGCGGCGGCTATGTTGCGCATAAGCCCATCGTATTTTGCACGTTTCACCGCACATCCTTTGAACAGCCGTCGGTAGGTGTCGGGGGATAGCCTGTGCCAGTCAGCTTTGCGCATTTGCAGCAGTTCCGCGCTGGGGAGCAGTTCTGGGGCATCTGCTGTCGGCGGGTGGCTGTTCCAAGGGCAAGCCATCTGGCATCGGTCGCATCCATATATGCAGTTGCCCATGACGCGGGCTGCCTCCGGCGGAATGGGGCCACGGTTCTCTATCGTGAGATATGACAGGCATTTGCGTGCGTCGAGGCCGTGTGTTGCCGACAGGGCATGGGTGGGGCAGGCATCTATGCAGGCGTGGCAGTTGCCGCATCGTGGGGCAATGGGGGCATCGTATGCAAGTTTGCGGTTAACAAGTATTTCCCCGAGGAAGAACATCGAGCCGGCATCGGGGATGGTGAGCATGGTGTTTCGCCCTATCCAGCCGAGGCCGGCGCGCATGGCCCAATGGCGTTCGAGCACTGGGGCTGTGTCGCAGCAGGTGCGGGTGGCTATTGGCGGAAGGCTGGCGGCTGCCTCTTCGGTGGCAAACATGCGCTCGATGAAGGCTGCGAGCTTGCGCAGGCGGACTTTCATCGCGTCGTGGTAGTCGCGTCCGAGGGCATAGGCCGCAATGGTGTATTCTTCAGGTGGCATGGCCTTGGCCGGAGCATAGCTGAGCGCGACGCACACGATGCTTTGCGCCCCGGGCAGCAACAGGCGCGGGTCGAGGCGCACATCGGTGTTGCGGGCCATGTATTCCATGCCCGCATTATGGCTTTCTTTCAGCCATTCGGCGAGGCGTGACGATGCGTCTTGGCAGACGGGGACGGCCTCTGTCACCCCACAACGAAAGAAGCCGAGGCGCAGAGCCTCGGCTTTTGTCTCGTCGGTGAGCCATTGCTCAATCGAATGTCTTGAACTCATATCCTTGTTCTTTCAGCCATTTCAGGGCTTCGGGGAGGGCATGGTGCAGTTTGTCGATGCTTCGTAACGAGTCGTGGAACGTGATGATAGAGCCGTTGCGAGCATATTTTTTCACGTTGTTGAGCACTTCCTCGGCCGTCAACCATTTTGAATAGTCGCGCGTTACAAGGTCCCACATCACAATGCGATACTTGCGTCCGAGCTGGAAATATTGGTCGTGGCGCATCCATCCGTGCGGCGGACGGAACAGTTTTGTGTGCAGTAGCTCGTCGGCCTTTTGGACGTTGGCACAGTATGTGGCCATCGTGTGCCTGAAGCCGCCCATGTGGTTGAACGTGTGATTGCCCACACAATGCCCTGCATCGACCACCATTTGGTAGACATCGGGATGTTTCCGCACGTTGTCGCCGACCATGAAGAACGTGGCCTTGGCCTCGAAGCGGGCGAGTGTCTCAAGGACGAAAGGCGTGGCCTCGGGGATTGGGCCGTCGTCGAATGTAAGATAGACGGCCCTTTCCCGATGATCCATTCTCCATGTCGCCCTGGGGAACAGCCAACGCAACCAAATTGCGGGTTGCTCAATGAACATGTCACTTACTCTATTCCGAACGAGCCTCCCTTGTTGTGATACATGTCGATCAATGCATCGAACTCGGGTCTGTGGCTGTCTGCCCATGCCTTGTCGGTCGTTTGGGCAATTATCGACATCTGTTGGAGCAGGTAGAAGTGGTAGAGGCAGTCGCGTTGTGATGCCGCGAAGCGCGCTGGCCTTAGGTTGCAATACCATTTCACCCACTGCGCGGAGTTGGTCCAGAGCTTCTCTATCATGTCAATGGCCTTCTCTTTCTGTCCCAAGTCGGCATAGATGCGTGCCATGTCGAGTGAGCCAGATGCGAAACAGTGAGGCACGTTGTATCCAGGGATTTCCTTTTCAGCCTTTTCGAGCACCTTTTCTGCCTTGTCTTTCTTGCCCTCGCTCATCAGGTTGATGGCCAAGTGTACAAGTAGACGCCTGTGGGTGTAGCACATCCGTGTCACAGTCTCGTCGAGATAAAGCCCAGGCTGGTCGAGTCCGCCATAGCTGAACTTGTTCATCACGGCATCGTATGTGCGCTCCGTGTCGAAGTTCTTGGCTCCGTTGACATTGGTCGTGAACGGCGTTATGCGGTTGGCCAGGCCCTCTTGCACGAAGTTGTTGCCGAGGTTCATGTAGTTTTCTTCGCCAACGGTGGTGGCCACATAGACAGGACGCTCCCAGTTGCAGCGGTCAATTATCTCAAGCATCATAAGGTCGCCCTTGTAAAGTGCGCTCTTTCCCTTGAGCGAAATCACCATCTTGTCGGGTATGGAGTCGGCCGCCATCATCATCCCGCTACGTTTCACGGCTTCCTTGTCTATCGTCATGTACAGCGTGTCGGTCGGGATGACGTGTATGTCGCCGCCTGTGAGCATCCGCATCACCTGCCTCTGTTCCTCGCTGACCTTGTTGCGCACCCAATAGGTGAGTACGTTGCGCAGTTCAAACGGGTTTTCTCCGAACATCTCTGCGGCCTCTTTGGGGTATTTCCGATAGAGGGCGAGGATGCTTTCTTTCAGTTCCGATGCAACTTGCACGTATTCGTTGGTGCCCGAGCAGTATTCAAGTCTGCTCCAGCTGATTGGCACCGACGGCGAGTCGTATGCCGGACGGCGCATCTGGTCGATGTACCAGTCGGTCTGGAGATAGCTCAAGTTGCAGACGCGGGCATCGGTACACTTCCCCTCGGTGTCTTGGGTGTACCACAGCGGGAATGTGTCGTTGTCGCCGTTTGTGAAGATTATCGGCTTGCTGCCTTCCTGAAGTGAGAGCAGGTAGTTGCGTCCGAAGTCGCGGCAGGTGTACCGTCCGCTGCGGTCGTGGTCGTCCCATGTCTGCGATGCCATTTGTATTGGTACGAAGAGGCACAGCAGTCCGACAACCGAGGCAAGTGCGGTCTCGTGCCCTTTCAGTCGTCGACGAAGCTCGTCGATGATTGCTGCCACGCCCATGCCGCACCAAATAGCAAACGCATAGAACGAACCGGCGTAGGCATAGTCGCGCTCACGTGGCTGGTTGGGCGTCTGGTTGAGGTAGATCACGATGGCTAAGCCTGTCATAAAGAAAAGGAAGAACACCACCCAGAACTGCCTTACGCCTGCATGTCCACGGCGGAGAGCTTGCCAAAAGAGTCCAATCAGACCGAGCAGCAGCGGCATACAATAGAACACGTTGTGTCCTTTGTTGCTCTTCAGCTCGTCGGGCAGTTTGCTTTGGTCGCCCAACCGCCAATTGTCAAACCACGAAAAGCCCGTGATCCAGTTGCCTTTTTCCAACTCGCCATGTCCCTGCAAGTCGTTTTGGCGGCCTGCAAAGTTCCACATGAAGTATCGCCAATACATGAAGTTGCATTGGTAGGAGAGGAAGAATTGCAGGTTTTCCCACTGTGTAGGCATCTTTACCATCACGGTTTCGCCGCAACGGTCGTAGGGTACTTGGTAACCTTTCACCCCTCCGAGCCAGCTTTCGTATTGGCTTGCGTGCGCGCTGCTGTACATTCGGGGGAAGAACATGGTCTGTGCGTATTTGTACGAATCTTTTGTGCGTACCACGAAGTAGGAGTCTTTCTCATCCTCGGATGCCTTTTCCTTGCGTTGGTAGACCGGTGCGCCTTTTTTCAGAACGGGACTGCAATAGTCTCCCTTGCGCTCAAGTGCCACTTGCGAGGTGTAGGCTTGGCCAATGAAGAGCGGGCGGTCGCCGTATTGTTCGCGTCCGAGATACTCGCCGAGAGTGAAAATGTCTTCGGGCGAGTTCTGATCCATGGGCGGGTTGGCCGATGAGCGTATCACAATGATGGCATAGCTCGAATAGCCAATCATCAACATGAGCATACACAGCAGGGCAGTGTTCTTTACGCGGCTTGTCACCAAGGTCTTGCCCTTGCTTTTTCCTTTCAAGACGAACCACAGGATGGCAAGCACCACGATGCCTATTACCACGGAGCTGGCCCCGTGTCCATAGAACGGTATGCCCAGCATGGCCACCGAAAGCAGGAAAGCGATGTTGCCGCGACG
>CAZURD010000002.1:28917-31826 GCA_964623445.1 uncultured Prevotella sp.
TGTACGCCGATGGACAGTCCCGTCATGTACATTATAAGTACAAGCCAGCGGTCGCTGTGCGGCTCGTCGGCGTGGGCTTCCCATTTGAGTATGAGCCAAAACACGATTGCGGTGAATGCCGAGGAATAAGCGTAGACCTCGCCCTCAACGGCACTGAACCAGAACGTGTCGCTGAAAGTGTATATCAGTGCGCCCACCATTGCCGATGCTTCTATGGCAATCAGCTTGGGCATGGGGATTACTTCGTCTCTGCCGACAAGCAGGCGGCGTGTGAGGTGGGATATGGTCCAGAACAGGAACAATATAGTTGTGGCCGACAGCAGTGCGCTCATGGTGTTGACCATGCGTGCCACTTGCGATGGGTCGCTTGCAAAATGCGAGAACAAATTGGCCGTGAGCATGAAGAAAGGCGCTCCGGGCGGGTGTCCGATTTCGAGTTTGTAGCCTGTGGTGATGAACTCCGGACAGTCCCAAAAGCTGGCTGTCGGCTCAATCGTGGAGCAGTAGACAAACGCGGCAATGGCAAAGGCAAGCCATCCGAGGATGTTGTCCACAAGTCTAAATTGTTTCATCTTGTGCTGGGTTATTGTACAATGCTTGTTTCAGTGTGCGTGCAAAGGTAGCATAAAAAGGGGACGGGAACATTGGTTTTGTGCTTTTTAACCCACAGCCTTGCCACCTTTAACATTATTCTTTTTTAGAGGTTATCGAGGAAATACTGTGTGATGCGTTCGTGCAGGTGTACGCTTTTGTGTCCCCTCATGTTGTGTCCTTCGCCCGGATAGACGAAGAGGTCGGGCTGTTTGCCTGCCTCTATGCAGGCCTCGATGAACATCATTGCGTGTTGTGGCACTACGGTGGGGTCGTTCGTCCCGATTATCAGTTGCAACTTGCCTTTCAGGTTGGCAGCCTTTTCTGTCAGGCTCGTCAGTTCGTAGCCTTCGGGATTGTCCTCGGGGGTGTCCATGTAGCGTTCGCCGTACATCACCTCATACCACCGCCAGTCTATGACAGGGCCGCCGGCCACTCCCACTTTGAACACGTCGGGGTAGGTGGTCATAAGCGATATGGTCATGAATCCGCCGTAGCTCCAGCCATGTACGCCGAGGCGTGTGCTGTCTACGTATGGCAACGACTTCAGGTAGTCCACGCCGCGCATTTGGTCGCGCATCTCTTCTTGCCCCAGATGACGGAAAGTGGCCTGCTCGAACGCCGTTCCTCTGTCGCACGACCCTCTGTTGTCGAGGATGAAGAGGAGATAGCCTTTCTGCGCCATGTACGTCTCCCACGAACGACTTGCGTAGTGCCATGAGGCTTCCACGTTGCGTATGCTGGGGCCGCCGTAGACGTAGACAATGGTGGGATAGCGTTTCGTGGGGTCGAATCCTGTTGGCATCACCATGCGGTAGTACAGGTCTGTGGAATCGTCGGCGGCCTTGATCGTGCCGCACGAATATTCCGGGACATCATACACCGCCCACGGGTCTGGCGAATTGAATATGCGTTGACCCTTGCCTGTGGACGTGTTGGCCACGTAGATGTCGCGTGGCACATCGGGTTCGGTAGTGTGATCGAAAAGCCATTCGCCCGATGTCGACAGCAGGTTGCCGCGTTGTCCTTTCTGGCCGTAGTAGGCGTGTATGCCCTTGCCGTTGTCGAGCGGTTTGCGGCGTCCTGTCTTTAGGTCGATGGCATACAGGTTGTTCTGTATCGGCGAGGCTTCCGTTGACAGGATTATTGCCGATTTCTTTTTCGTGTTGAAGCCAAGCAGCTCCAGCACGACCCACTTGCCGCTCGTCACTTGGCGCAGTTCATGCCCCTCGGTGTCAAAGAGATAAAGGTGGTTGTAGCCGTCACGTTCGCTTTGCAGGAGGAATTTGCCATTGTCCCACGGCAGGAAAGCGATTGGCGTGACAGGGTGGACGTATTTGTCGTTGTGCTCGTGGTAGAGCGTTGAGCGTTGCTTGCCCGTGGCGGCATCGTAGCTTCTCAGGTAGAAGTCGGTTTGGTCGCGGTTCAAGTCAATCATGTACACGTCCTTGGAGTCCGGGCTCCAAGCCACGTTCGTGAAGTAGCGGTCGGTTGGGTCGCCCGCGTCGAGGTAGACGATGCTGTCGGTGCGCAGGTCGTAGATGCCCACCGTGACTTTGTGGCTGGCTGTGCCCGCCATGGGATATTTGTCCGGCTCGCATGTGGCGATGGGCGTGAAGAGGTCCACTTGCGGGTAGTCTGTCACCATGGATTGGTCCATCCTGTAGAAAGCGAGCCGCTCTCCGTCGGGCGACCAAAACGTGCCTTTGTATATTCCGAACTCATCGCGGTGTACGGATTGGCCGTAGACAATCTCGCGGCTGCCGTCGGTGGTGAGCTGCCGCGTGTTGCCATCGGCATCGGTGACGCACAGTTGGTTGTCGCGCACGAAGGCTACGGCTCTCGACTGCGGGCACCATTCGGCATGGCTCTCGCCTTTTGAGGGCTGTCGCCAGACCACGGCTTTCTTTTGCCAGTCATAGAGAATGCGCTCGCCGCTGGCGGACAGCAACACGAGCGTTTCCCCGGGGTAGGGGAAAATGGCATTCATGGCAGAGTGGACGGCGGTATTGCCGATGGCAGCATTTACCTCGTCAACAGTGCCGATGGCAGTCTTTGCGCCAGTGTTCATGTCCACCTTGCCCCATTCTTCGGCATCCTGATACATCAACGTCTCGCCCCACCATGTCAGGAACATGTTCTTCGGCCTCATGCTTTGGTAGTTCGTGCCGCCAAAGTTGAGGTCTTCAAGCGAGAACTGCTTGAGTTGCGCCATTGTCGTCAGTGCCATTATTGTTGCGAGTGCCGTTGCAATCGCCCGTCTCGCAGCGTCAGTCTTCCACGAATGTTCCATCGTTTGTTCTGTCGTCGCGTGAGAA
>CAZURD010000002.1:31926-46314 GCA_964623445.1 uncultured Prevotella sp.
TGCGTCTGTCGTCGCGATTGTGCATGGAGCTTCTGCGCATTGTGCGTTCAAAGTCGGCATGGTGGAATTTGAATGAGCGTATGTCGCCCTCCTCGTTCTCCTCGGCCTCGTCCATGCGCCGCTTGAACTCCCGGTTTTGCTTGAATCGTCCGCGCTCTGCCATCTGCTTGCGTTCCTCGTCGGTCTTCACTACGCCTCCATCGCTGCGGAAGTCGCGCAGCTTTCCCTCGAACATCTGGTATTTGCGGAACTCGCATTCGAGCGAACCATTATATAAAGGTGTCTTCAGCGATGGCTTCAGGCCGATTTGATCGAAGCATTCCTCCCTGTAGCTGAGAATCCACGCCTCGTTGCCCGCAAACTGGTGTTTGAGCCTTTCGCCTATCATTCGGTAAGTGCCGAGCAGGTCTTGGGTGGAGATGCGTTCGCCGTAGGGTGGGTTTGTGACCATTATGCTCTTCTCATTTGGCTGCACGAAGTCCTTGAAGTCGGCCATTTCCACGCTTATCTCTTTCGACAGCCCGGCGGCTTTCACGTTGAGCTTGGCTGTATTCACGGCCTTCATGTCGTTGTCGTAGCCATATATGTGATGGTCGAAAGGCCGTTCCTGTGAGTCGTCGTTGTAAATCTCGTCGAAAAGTTCCTGGTCGAAGTCCGGCCATTTCTCGAAGGCATACCCCTTCCGGAACACACCCGGTGCGATGTTGCGTGCAATCAGTGCGGCCTCGATGAGCAGTGTGCCCGATCCGCACATGGGGTCTATGAAGTCTGTCTCGCCCTGCCATCCCGTCAGGAGCACCATGCCGGCAGCCAGCACTTCGTTGAGCGGTGCTTCCACGCTCTCTTGACGGTAGCCCCGCCTGTGCAGGCTCTCTCCGCTTGAGTCGAGCGAGAGAGTGCATTGGTTGTCGGCAATGTGCATGTTGAGGCGTATGTCGGGGTTTGTCACGCTGATGTTCGGCCTGCGTCCGGTGCGCTCGCGGAATTGGTCGACAATGGCATCCTTCACCTTGTAGGACACGAACTTGGAGTGGCGGAAGTCGTCGGAGAACACCACGGAGTCCACTGCGAACGTCTTGTCCTCGCCAATGTAGTCGCCCCAAGCTATCTTCTTCACCTCCTCATACACCTCATCGGCAGAGCTTGCCTTGAATTGGCATATAGGTTTCAGCACCCTTATGGCCGTGTGGAGTGCGAAGTTGGCACGGTACATCATGGCCTTGTCGCCGGTGAACGACACCATGCGCCGTCCGGCTTTCACGTTGTGCGCTCCGAGTTGCGTCAGTTCTTTCGCCAGTACAGGTTCCAGTCCCATGAACGTCTTGGCGATCATTTCAAATTCTTGTTCCATCTGTTGTGTGTGTAGCTTCTGTATAGGTGTTTCCAAGGATGCAGCCCGGTCGAAAGAGCGACCACGCCAGCGTCATCCTTGTGGGCGTGTCCGTCATTTCTTGTATATCTTCGTGTTCGGCTCCATGCTCTCCGTGACCCACGTGTTCGCCCCAACGACGCATCCCCGGCCGATGGTTATCCGCCCAAGTATTGTGGCGTTGGAGTAAACTATCACGTCGTCTTCGAGTATTGGGTGGCGCGCTATGCCTTTGATGGGCTTCCCCTCCTCGTCGAGTGGGAAGCTCTTTGCGCCGAGCGTCACGCCTTGGTAGAGCTTCACGTTGTTGCCGATGATGCACGTTGCGCCAATCACAACGCCCGTGCCGTGGTCTATCGTGAAGTGGTGGCCTATGGTGGCGGCGGGGTGAATGTCTATGCCGGTCTCCGAGTGGGCCATTTCCGTGATGAGCCTTGGTATGAGCGGTACGCCGAGGCAGTGCAGTTCGTGGGCCATGCGGTAGTTCACAAGGGCCTTTATCACCGGGTAGCACGAGATCACCTCGCCGTGGCTCTCGGCCGCCGGGTCGCCATTGTAGGCCGCCTCCACGTCCGTGGCGAGCGTGCGGCGTATCTGTGGCAGCTTGGCAACGAGCTTTGTGGCGATGTCTGCGGCTTTCTTGGTGCAGGCGCGAACGCATGGCTCTTCCTCCAGCGGACAGGCGAAGCACAGCCCTGCCATGGCCTGGTCGGCCAGCAGTTGCCACAACCGCTCAACGTTCACCCCGATGTGGTAGCGCATGGTGCGCATGTCCACGGAGGGTCTGCCAAAGTATCCGGGAAAGATGATTGCGCGCGCAAGAGCTATCGTCTCTTCGAGCGCGGCACTCGACGGCAGTGGATTGCCCTCGCGATGCCGGTGGTAAAGTCCTTTGAGAGCCTCTGGGGCTGACAATTCGTCGACTGTGCGTGGCAGCGTCCGGTCAATGTCTGTGTCGCTCATATATTGTTTTTGTGTGCCAAGTGAATGCTTTTGGCTTGCAAAGTTACAAAAAAAACCGAAACGCAAAAACGTTGTGCGGATTTTGCCGCCCACGGTTCGCTCTTCTTTCATTAACATTTTTATGTTAACGGGAGTGGCGAGGGCTGGTTCGCCCAACGCTTTGGTATGCAGCAGTTTGCAATAGGTGCCTCGTTGCGTCGCAATAAGGCATTCGTTGCACTCCAATGAGGCATTAATTGCGTTGCAATAAGGCATTCGTTGCAGCCCGATAAGGCATTGACTGAAAACAGCGGCGATATGCCCGTTTTTTAGTTGCTTATTTGCAGGTAATGCGGGCTGACCGACAATGCGAATTGGAAAAGCACAAATCATGTGCGTGCATGGGTTTGCGCGGTTGGTTGTGCAAAACGAGACAAGTTAAGTTAAAGTTCGCAAACAAATGCGTTCCGATAATCATGGAATGCTTGCGAATGGCTACCTTTGCATGAATTTGCCTGTCCGAAGCCGGGCATCGGTTGATGTTGATTGTGTCAGGAAATCCGTGCGACTTGTGCCACGCAGTGTCTTTGTGGTGCATTCCCGTAGGCGATCTGGCCGGCTTCGTCTTGGCGTATTTTAAAGAATGGCTATGAGTAGAAAAGAATTGTTCAGGAGGTATGCGCTGTTTTTTTGTTCTGTGTTTATAAACGCCTTTGGCGTTTCCGTGACAACCAAGGCTCTGCTTGGCACGTCGGCCATTTCGAGCGTGCCTTACGTCTTGAGCCTCGCCTCCTCGGGCACGATGGGGCAATACACAATATACATGAACATCATCTTCGTGCTGTTGGACATGACGATGATGAAGCGCAGCGAGATAGTCGCGAAACGTTTTGAGCTGATCAGTCAGATACCCGTAACCTTGTTTTTCGGACTGTTCATCGACCTTTCCATGCACGGTTTGCTCTTTTGGCTTGCTCCCGATAACTATGTCGTGCAGGTAGTCACGCTGCTTGCGGGCTGCTTCTTTCTCGGCCTTGGCATAAGTCTCGAAGTGAAGGCTGGCGTGCTGATGGTGGCTGGCGAATACCTTGTGCAAGTCATTTCCCGCTTTGTCAGCAAGGAGTTTGGCTTTGTCAAGGTCTGCTTCGATGTCACGTTGGTGGTGATAGCCTGTGTCTTTTCGCTGGCGTTTATGTCGACAATAGAGGGCGTGCGCGAGGGCACTGTGGTTGCGGCGTTGCTGGTTGGCCCTATATCCCATTTCCTTTCTCCTCACTGGAAAGTGCTCGATGGGTGGCTGTGCCCGACGCAGAATGCCGCCGCGCAGGCCGCGCCAGAGAGAAGTCACGTGGTAGTCACCATTGCGCGTGAGTATGGCAGCGGCGGACGTTTGCTTGGGCAAATGCTTGCGGAGCGGCTCGGCATCAAGTTCTACGACAAGGAACTGATAGCCTTGGTGGCCAAGGACAGCCGGATGCACGAGGATTATGTGGAGAAAAACGAGCAGCGGATGCCTGCCAATCGCCTGTTGGCTATCGTGTTGCAGGACTATGAAGCACCGATCGAAAAGAGCTTGTCGTCATCTGATGCGCTGTTCGTGTCGCAAAGCAGGGTGATTCGTGAGATAAGCCGCGACCAGCCGTGCGTGATAATAGGGCGGTGTGCCGATTACATTCTGGGCGATTTGCCAAAGTCTTCGCTCGTCAAGGTGTTCTGTTATACGGACAAGGAGGATGCGAGGAGACGGTGTATCGGCGAATATGGCGTGGCGGATGACAAGGCGGACGACGCTATAAGGGACATCAATCGCGCCCGCATCAGCCATTACCAACACTACACCGGGCATAAGTGGGGCGACCCGCACAATTACGACTTGATGATAAACACGGGTTCGATGACGCTCCAGACGGCATGTGACCTCGTGGAGCAGGTGTATCGAAGCCGCCTTGCCGAGGCATAACGGCGGCGGGCTGTTCCGCTTGCACCCTTGCGAACGGCCTTGCCCGCGCAGCTTCTTACTTTTGTATTTATGCAAAAATGGCAGGCACGAGGATTTTGGCCTCTGCCTGCCATTCGTTGTTTCTTTCTGTTGTCTTTGGCAGTTTATTCCCTGATGGCGTTCATTCCTGAATCTGTCCTTTCCCACGCTTGAGCAATTCCCTTGCGTATTTGGTGGGGTATCCGGGGCGGAGCACCCTTGCCCCAAGCCCTTCGGGCGTGCGGATGAACTGTCCATCGGATGTGGTGGGCTTCACGGCCATGTCGTTGTATTTCACGATGAGGAACGTGGCCAGTCTGCGCCAGCGGGTGAGCATCTGTTCGGCCTTTTCAGCGGTGTAGGCCGTGAGCTTGGCCGTGGCTTCGACTTCTGAACTGGCGCACAGTCCGGCGGCCTCGGCTTCTACGTCAGGCTGTGCGGCAAGGTAGGAGGCTTCGAGCGAGTCGCGCACGGAAAGCAGCGATGGGAACATCTGCTCGTAGCGCGGATAGACCATGTTGCTCACCCAGTTTTGCACCCAAAAGGCATTGTCTTCAGAGAATGTCACCGCGTCTGCCCCGGGCGTGTTGTAGCAGGTGGGGGCTTCTGTCGTGCAGCAGTAGACGGGAGTGAATGGTGCCATGTTTGCATCGTCGTTGGTGAACCAAAGCACGCCGCCGACCTGCCTTGGAAGCCATTGGCGCATCTGACTGACGAATACGAAGCCCGCCTGCTGCGTTGAGATGGGACGCTCGTTAAAGCATTTCTTGCCGTCGACCTCAAACTCCAGTGGAGTGGGGCGGTAGGGCATCTGCCAAATGCCGCCGCCGATGTCGCCATCCTTGTCGAGGGCGAAGGGCGTACCCTCGTAGTGGTCGCGCATGGCGGCCATCATGTCTGTCAGACTCACTTTGCGTTTCGGCACTATCCACAGGGGCATGGGTTCAGCGTCGGGGGCTGTGCCCTCGGCGTATGGTAGGTAGCGTTCCATGTCGTCGGAGAACATGTTGAAGAAACTCCACACACGCGCCTCGCACATGCGCCGGCCTGAGAAGTCGGGCGCGGCGTAGGTGGCGCAGAAGTCGAAGTCGTCGTCAGAACCGCTATACCACCCCTTGCTGCGCGCGAAGCTGACAACGTTTGGCGAGTGCATCACGTTTTCCTTGCCATAGCCGCTGAATTTGCGTATGCGGCTTTGGTTGGCATGGGCGCAGATGGCATTGTCGGGGATGCGCACGGCCACCCACACCACTTCACCGCTGCCCGGGCCGCAGCCCATCATCTCCATCACCCACGCTTCATGCGTGTCGCAGATGGTGAATGTCTCGCCCTCGCTGCAATAGCCGTGGGCAGAGGCGAGGGTGGTCATCACGTCTATGGCCTCGCGAGCAGTGCGCGAACGTTGCAGGCCGAGGTAGATGAGCGAGCCGTAGTCGATGGTGCCTGTGGTGTCGACCATCTCCGGGCGTCCGCCGAAAGTTGTCTCGGCGATGGTGACTTGGTATTCGTTGATGTTGCCAATGACGTTGTAGGTCTCTTCAGCCTCGGGTATCTGCCCGTGGTATTCGTTGGTATCCCAGTCAAAAATGTCGCGCATCGTGCCGTTGGATTGGGTCTGTGCCGGGTAGTGGCAAAGGTTTTGGAACATGCCGTAGTCGTCGGCACTGTATGTACACATCACGGAGCCGTCGGCACTGGCGTCCTTTCCCACTATCAGACTGGTGCAGGCCAGCGTGTGGGCATGAGCCGCAAGCGTTGCGGCCAATAGGAGCAGGGTGTGTTTCATAAAGCTAATTATGGTAGGTGTTTGTTGTTATACAGAATAATGTATGTGCTTGCCACTTGCCGGGAGGCTTGGGTGTGGTGGCTTAGTAGACTATTTCAGTCTCGAATACGGTGCAGTTGTCGCGATTGTCCGTGACTTCAAAGCGGAGGTGTCGTGTGCGTCCCGTGGGCTTCAGGGGCGTTTCGTCGAGCCGGCAGAAGTAACGTGGCTTCCGGTCTTCTTTTTCAAAGAGCACGAAATTCCCGTCTATTGTCCCACGGAATGCCTTGATGCCGCTGCCCTTGTCTGTGGCCTTGAGGCGCACGGTGTGTTGCGCCTCCCACTTGTGGCTGTCGAGTGGCGTGACGGTCGGTGGCTCGTCGTCGATGGCAATGGTATAGGTTGCGTCGAGGTCGCGCACGCGAGTCGTCACCCAGCCATTCTCTGTCGTTCCCCCGCAGTAGCGTCCTGTGCTGTTCTCAATGTAGAGCTTGCTTGCGTTGGCCACGCTGTCGCCTGCGTATATGCTAAGCTCTGCCCATCCTAACAATGGCGTTGGCTCATCGGCGAAAGTGTATTCAGGCCACGTTGCCCCTCGCTTTGTGGTGGTGCGTGGCTTCAAGCGAATGTCTTTGGTAAGTGTCCCGGCGGGCAGCGTGAGCCTGATGTCAGCGGCGGAGTAGGTTGATTGTTGGTCGTGGCGCATGACATCGTTGCCTTGCATGGTCTCGCGTGGGGGTATTGGCGTGGGGCGCGCACAGACTGTGAATGCGTAAGTGGATGTGTTTCCAAAGCGGTCTGTCAGTTCATACTCCACTTCGTAGTCGCGCTCTTCGTTGAATGTGACGTAGCCTCCTGTGCTGTCGGTGTGGAGAAACGGCAGAGTGCAACCGTTCGGGACAAACGATTTCAAGTACCACACGCCATTATGCCGCCAGTGACGGTAGTCGCCCCAGATGTTCATCTGCCGCATCACGTCGGGTGGAATGCTGTCGATCGTGCAGCGGAATGTTTCGTGCCCGTCAATCCTAAGCACCGTTTGGTAGACCCCGAGCCAGTTGTGCGAGGCCTGCATGTGGTCTGTCGCCCAGATGGCAAAGCCCACCTTGCCCCATGCCGTGAAACTCCTTTTACTCCTGTTCGTGCCAAGGTGGAATGTGCGCGACTTGCTGCTGCCCTCGAACGTGCCCTCGCCAGCGATGGGAATGGCCATGAACCCGTTGGCTGTAGGTGGCACGTTGTCGGCCACGTGACTGCTGAGTACAGTCAGAGGGTCTGTTACTTGCCCTGTGAAACTGTCGTGGAGTTCGAGGTGTAGGTGTGGGGCGAGGCTCGAACCGCTGTTGCCGCTCACTGCGACGAGTTGCCCCCGCGCCACAGGAACGTCAGTGGGCGCAAGGCGCACATCGGCGTGAAACGACTCGTGTTCGTATTGCCAGCGGCGCAGGAAGGCTTTTATGCGAGGCGAAAACTCTCGCAGATGGCAGTAGACGCTGGTTCTGCCATCGGGGTGGGTGATGTAGACTGCGTTGCCAAAACCGTTCAGTCCCACCGTGATTCGGCTCACGTAGCCATCGGCGATGGCGTAGATGGGCTTTCCCTCCACGCCTCCCGTCTTCACATCGATGCCGCAGTGGAAATGGTTGGGGCGAGGTTCGCCAAAGTTGCCCGCCAGCGTCATGTCGTATGACACAGGCGGGCTGTATGTGCATAGCGAGGCTGCCAGCAGGCAGGCCGATGCTGTCAACATGCCTTGAAACTCATGTCGAGCACCTTGACGGAGTGGGTGAGCGCTCCAACGGAGACGAAATCCACTCCGCATTCGGCATAGCTGCGGATGGTGTCGAACGTGATTCCGCCGCTCGATTCGGTCTCGTAGCGGCCGGCAACCAAGGCGACGGCCTTGCGTGTGTCGTCCACAGAGAAGTTGTCGAACATTATTCGGTTCACGCCGCCGTGTTCAAGCACTTGTTGCAGTTCGTCGAAGCTGCGCACCTCAATCTCTATCCAGAGGTCGAGGCCTTTCTCTTTGAGGTATGCGTGACAGCGGTCGATGGCGTTGGCTATGCCTCCGCAGAAGTCCACGTGGTTGTCCTTTAGCAGTATCATGTCGAAAAGCCCGATGCGGTGGTTGCATCCTCCGCCTATCCTCACAGCCTCTTTTTCCAGCATACGCATTCCCGGAGTGGTCTTGCGAGTGTCGAGCACACGTGTCTTTGTGCCCTCGATGCGTTCCACGTAGCGGTGTGTCATGGTGGCTATGCCGCTCATGCGCTGCATGATGTTGAGCATGAGACGCTCTGTCTGGAGCAGTGAGCGCACCTTTCCCGTCACTATCATGGCCACGTCGCCGGGTTTTACGGCTGTGCCGTCGCCCATCAGCACTTCCGTTTGCATTGTCGGGTCAAAGCGGTTGAACACCCTTTTGGCCACTTCAACGCCGGCAAGTATGCCTGTTTCCTTTATGAGGAGTTTCGACTTTCCCATGACATCCTCCGGAATGCAGCAGAGCGTGGTGTGGTCGCCGTTTCCTATGTCTTCCGCAAAGGCAAGGTCTATCAGCCTGTCCTCCAGTTCTTCTACGCTAATCATATATGTGGTGTGTGTCTTGTTGCTTGTTTCTTTGAATGTCGTTTATGCCCTTGCATCTGCTTGCTGAAGTCGGGCTTCGCGCCAGGTGCTTACAGATAGACGCCTATTCCGACGCGGATGCCGATGGTGCTGTAGTCACTGTGGCTCTTGAACGACTGGTTGTAGTAAACCTCTGGCTCAATGGTCACGGTGCGGCTTAGGAAGAATGCGTATCCCACTTGCAGTCCCGGCAGGAAGTCATCGTAGTTGCTGTTGGCATGGACGTAGCTCGCCGACAGACCGAGGTACAGTCCGTTTTGCACTATGTAGTATCTCGCGCCTACGGCAAGGTTGAACGAAGCGGGCACAGAGTGCTTCTTGTTGTACCCCACTTGCGCCGTCACCATCCAATCGTCCTTGAAGAGGTAGCCTCCCTTTGCTTCGAGTCCGAAGTTGGCTTTCTCCTGTCCGTTGTAGCTAAGGTTGAGGCCTGAGAGCGAAGCTCCTACGTATTTCTTCTTAGCCTCGAATTGGGCGTGGCTCACTGCCGCCGTCATCACGGCCATAAGCGCGAGCAAAAGTCTTTTACTCATAGGTCTTGTGAATTGATGTTTGAGTGTGTTAGCGCGTCAAAGGTGCTTACAGTCCTTTTGTGGCAAGTGCAAAAATAGCCATTAAATTTGAGAAATGAAAGAATTTTGATAACTTTGCGGCAAAATGATGCATTGAGGAAATCGTGAACAGTGGTTGCTGGTGTTCATGCTTGCCTTTGCGTATGGCTTCGCGGAATGTTTGCCGTGCCCGCTGCCACAGAATGCAAATCTCCCGAAACAAATAAGGTAATCCAAGTCATGTCTTTCAAAGCTATCTTCCGTTTTGTCCTTGCTCTTTGTGTGATGCCTGCCTTGTCATGTCGTGCGGCCACTTTTGATTACGGGTGGCCGTCGCCGAAATATGAAGTGCGTGCTGTGTGGCTCACGACCTACGGCGGTCTCGACTGGCCTCGAACCGTTGCCACCAATGCCGCTACGGCGGCGAGACAGCAGCGGGAACTGTGCGCCATTCTCGACAGTCTGCGCGCCGCCGGCATCAACACCGTGCTGTTTCAGACCCGCATCCGCGCCACGACAATCTATCCTTCGGCGTTCGAGCCATTGGATGCCTGCCTTGCTGGGCGTGCAGGGACAAGTCCGGGCTACGACGTTCTGCGCTTCGCCATTGAAGAGTGCCACAAGCGAGGCCTCCAGCTCCATGCGTGGGTGGTGGCCATGCCCGCAGGGCGTTGGGATGGTTTTGGCTGCTCGCGTCTGCGTACCCGCCATAAGGGGATGGTCAGGAAGATAGGAAATGCAGGCTACCTGAACCCGGAAGTCCCCGCGACGGCTGACTACATTGCCGCAATTTGCGGGGAGATTGCAAGTGAATACGATGTGGATGGCATCCACCTTGACTACATCCGCTATCCGGAGAAATGGCCGCGTCCCGTCGATGCAGCCAAGGCGCGAGCCAATATTACACGCATTGTGAGGGCGGTACATGATGTTGTGAAGGGTTGCAAGCCTTGGGTGAGGCTTAGTTGCTCGCCGATTGGCAAGTATGCAGACCTGCCGCGCTGTTCGAGTAGAGGGTGGAACGCCCGCGATTGTGTTTTTCAGGATGCACAGCTTTGGATGCGCGAGGGACTGGTCGACGCTGTTTTCCCGATGATGTATTTCCGTGGTGATGGTTTCGCGCGTTTTGCCCTCGACTGGCTTGAGGCCAGCGACGGGCGCACGGTAAGCTCCGGGCTTGGCATCTACTTCCTTTCGCCATCGGAACGCGACTGGCCAATTGGCGACGTGGAGCGGCAGTTGGGCGTGCTGCGCACCATCGGCTTGGGACATGCTTTCTTTCGCAGTCGCTTCCTCACAGACAATGTTAAGGGACTGCTCGACTTCGTTCGGAATGATTTCGATTGTCTGCCTGCGTTGCCGCCGCCAATGACGTGGCAGCATACAGAGCCTCCTGCGCAGCTGGCGGAGTTGTGCGTGAAACGCATGGAGACATCCGACGTACTCTCTTGGCGTGGTGCCGCCGTCGGCTCGGATGCCCCTTGCTCGCTTTACAACGTCTATGCCTCCCGCCATTGGCCGGTGGATGTGTCAGATCCGTCGAACATTCTTGCTGTGGCAGTGCGTGGAGACTCGCTCGTTGTGCCTCGTCCATTGCTCGATGCACCGACGTTCTATGCCGTGGCGGCTGTCGACCGCTACGGACTGGAAAGCGTAGCCACGCAACAACCAGCACCTCCCGCTCCCGTTGCCGCAGTCTCTTGGCTTCGTTGTGAGGGCGGTTGGCTTGAACTGCCAGAAAAGGAAACCGTTCTCGATGCACCTTTCCTTGCAGTGGAAACGTTGCAGGGGAGCATTGTGACGACAATGCCCTTTGCAGGGGATTCGGCAGATGTAGCGGCCTTGGCAAGGGGCATTTATGTCCTCCGAACGCTTAACGCCAAGGGCGTTTCCCATCGCCTTGGCCATTTCATAATAAGGTAGAGGGACGGAACTTAGAGCATTGTTAATGCTCGTTTTGGGTTGAGTAGAACACCATCGAGCCTCCGTCACTGCCAGCATGGCGGCGAAGGAGTTCCTGCAAGTGCGCCGCTGTGCGGCCTACGTGTTCGCGGTCGCCATCGTATCCGTTGACAAGGAACAGCACATGGCGCGTGTTGAGCGTCATTTTTGTGCGCTCATGGTCGCTTGTTGGTGTGCCAACTCCGCCGGCCTCGTCGCGATACACCGGCAGTCCGGCGATGTTGAGCGCACCGCGCCCTATTCCCTCGTATGGCTCTCCGTCGCGTCCAATGCCGAGCGTGAGCAGGTTTCCCACCATCTTGTCGGCATCAAATCCGCCTATGCTGTATCCGGAGGCCATGCTGGCGAGATTCACGAGATCCACGAGTGTGTCTATCTGATAGAGTGCCTTGCCCTGCAACACGCGCCGGAGGAGAGCCTCGGCCGACGGGCGGTAGCGGCTTGGGTCTTTGCCACAGGCGCGGTAGACGCGGCGCGTTGCTTCAATTGGCGGCAGTTGCTTGATCCCGTCAGGCGTGAGTTCTTTCCGGACGCGCTCGCAAAGGCTGTCTATTTCTTCCCATAGCGTCTTGCTGTATTGGCTGTTTGTCACGGTGGCTTCGACTGCCGCGCCCACAAACGAGGGGCAGACGGCCTCCATCTCGGTTGATACTTCTATGTGCATGGTCATTTCTTGTTTAGTTTTTTTGTTGTGTCGTGTGTCAAACAGGCCGTCGGAAGCAGGCGGACAGATGCGTAGCAGTCGGCGGAAATGATATTCTTCCGGATAATCACCGCCGACTTTGCGGCAAAGCCCGGACATCCGTTAACGCCGTTTCTACATGCCGCCAATCATTGAAAGGAACTCTTCCTCGCCCACAATGCGCACGCCGAGTTTCTCGGCTTTCTGCAATTTTGCAGGTCCCATGTTCTCTCCGGCGAGTATGAACGAAGTCTTTGAGCTTATGCTTCCCACGTTTTTGCCTCCGTTGCGCTCGATGATGGCCTTGTATTCATCGCGGCTGTGATGGCTGAACACGCCGCTTATGACGATGGACTGGCCTTGCAGAACGTCGCTTCCCGTCTCCGCTTCGCTGTCGTCCACGGACATTTTCAGGCCGTAGTTGCGCAACCGCTCCACTATCTCGGCATTCTTGGGTTGCCGGAAATATTCCACAACGCTGCGGGCAATCACCTCCCCGATGCCCCCAACGGCCATCAACTGTTCCGGTCGGGCTTCCGCCAAGGCATCAATCGACTTGAAGTGGCGTGCGAGCAACTTCGCCGCTGTCTCTCCCACGAAGCGTATTCCGAGGGCGAACACCACCTGCTCAAACGGCACTTGCCTTGACGCATCGATGGCCGCGATTATCTTTCGGGCCGACTTCTCGCGATTGCCGTTCCCGTTTATCTGTTCCACGCGAAGCTCATACAGGTCGGCCACGTTGGCAATCAACCCCCTCTGATAGTACTCGTCTATGGTTTCAGGCCCGAGACTGTCTATGTTCATGGCCTTGCGCGATATGAAGTGCTCTATGCGCCCTTTTATCTGCGGCGGGCATCCCGCATCGTTAGGGCAGTAGTGGGCAGCCTCTCCAGGATACCTGACGAGCGGAGTGCCGCATTCGGGGCATCTGTCGATGAAGCCGACAGGCTCTGCGCCCGGCGTGCGTGCGGCGGTGTCCACGCCTACTATCTTAGGGATTATCTCGCCGCCTTTCTCCACGTAAACGTAGTCGCCGTGGTGAAGGTCGAGGCTTCGCATGAAGTCCTCGTTGTTGAGCGTTGCCCGTCGCACCGTCGTCCCTACCAGCTGCACGGGTTCCATGTTGGCGACAGGTGTCACCGCGCCCGTCCGTCCCACCTGAAACGTCACTTCACGCAAGCGGGTGCGCTCTCTTTCAGCCTTGAACTTGTAGGCTATCGCCCACCTCGGGCTTTTCGCCGTGTATCCAAGAGCTTTTTGTTGGCGCAGCGAGTTCACTTTCAGCACGATGCCGTCTGTGGCCACGGGAAGATTCTTTCGTTCCGTGTCCCAGTGGCGGATGTATTCGTACACGCTCTCGAGGGTGCTTGCCTTGGTCATGCCCGTGCTTATCTTGAAGCCCCATTGGCGCGCCGCGTCAAGGTTTTCGTAGTGCCCGTCGCCGGGGATGTGCTCTCCTAACATATAATAAAGGTATGCGTCAAGATGCCGACTGGCCACGAGAGAGGAGTTTTGGCTCTTCAGCGTGCCACTGGCGGCGTTTCTGGGGTTGGCGAAGAGAGGCTCTTCAGCGGCTTCGCGTTCGGCGTTGAGCTTCTCAAACACGCTCCACGGCATGAGAATTTCTCCGCGCATCTCGAACTCCTGCGGATAGCCTTCGCCCGAGAGCACGAGCGGAATGCTGCGTATTGTCTTCACGTTGTCGGTCACGTCGTCGCCGCGCGTGCCGTCGCCGCGTGTCACGGCTCTCGTCAGTTGGCCTTGTTCGTATGTCAGGCTGATGGACAGACCGTCGTATTTGAGTTCGCAGCACACCTCGAACGGTTCGCCGTGAAGTCCTTTCTCTACGGACTCATACCATGCGGCCACGTCCTGTTCGTTGTATGTGTTGGCCAAAGAGAGCATGGGGTAGCGGTGCTCCACCTGCTTGAATTCCTTGTTGTGGTCGTTTCCCACCCTCTGTGTGGGCGAGTTTGGGTCGGCCATATCGGGGTGGAGGGCTTCGAGGGCTTGGAGTTCGTGCATCATCATGTCAAACTCTTCATCGCTCACGGTGGGTTGGTTGAGCACGTAGTAGCGGTGGTTGTGCTCGTGCAGCTCGCGCCGCAACTGTTCTATTCGTTCCCTTTCGCCTACGGCAGCGGTCTCTTTTTTGTCTTCCATATTTCCTCGCTTGTTGCCCTTTGGTTGGCAATCCGCATACAAAGATAGACATTTTCGAGTGGAAATGCAGTGCGCAAGGCCGACGATTTGTGTGCAAAAGAGAATGTGAATGCCGCAATTCACCGCTGCTTTCGGATGTGTGACGATACTTTGCGCAGCTTCATTTTGTGCAAAAAGGGTGGGGGTTCAGTAGCGACTGACACCAGAACGAGGAACGGGAGCAAGGGAAATCACTTCCAGTCAAAATGCGCAATTTCGCCCCGCGCAGAGCATGATGACACTAATCAGACCGTCATTGCGCAACGCACAGATATACAACGATTTACAAAAGCTGCCTTATTG
>CAZURD010000003.1:0-40474 GCA_964623445.1 uncultured Prevotella sp.
GCCTCGCCGAAAGCGTAGCGGGCTACGCCGAGACGAGACGGATGGCAAGATGCCGACAGGAGCGCGGAAGCAGGCGAAGAGTTTAAAGAAAGCCCTTTCTCGGCGCAATAACGCCTAATGACCGATTTGGGATTATTCTGAAAACAGGCAATCCCAAATGCAAGTTACGCTCGCTGGCGGTGCTGAAAAAACACGACAAACGGGAATCGCAAACCAGAGAAGAATTTGGGATTTTTGCGCCGTCATTTCGGAATCATTGCGGCGCAAAATGTAAAATAACAGTCAAAAGCGGGGCGGTTGATGCCCCGTTATACCGCGTTTTGACGGAAATCGGGGCGCATTCGATGCCCAATCGCGAGGCAACGGGGCATTAAACGGCGGGCAATTAATGCCTTATTGCACGCCGTTTAATGCCTTATTGCGTCCCAATTAATGCCCCGTTGCGCGGCGGCGAGACTGCTTTTCACGTGGCGAATGAGGCTCACAGGACTTACAGTCCTCATAATCAAGCAGTTGACAAATATGCCTCCAGAATCGCGTATTTGCGGCAAAAGATTTTGTTTCTCAAAAAAACGCCCAAAATCGAGGCTTAAACCTTGAAGTTTTACTTTAACCAAAATCGGTAATTAGGCCGTTGTTGCGTTGGGAAAAACTTTTCTTTAAGCCCTTAGTCGGCTTTTGTATGCGCCAATACCTACTTTCGGTGTTTTCCTTTTATTAACGCCGTGTCACCGCATCTTTCCATATTTTTAACCACAAAAAGTCGGCAATTTAGAATGTTCACCCACTGCAAACGCATTTGCATCACATCCTATATGCAAGGCCAGCGGCGCAATATTGAAGAGCGAACCTAAAATCGCAATAACCTGCTTGCCAACATATTACAACAATAGAACAGCATAAAGAATTGCATCTGTCAAGGCTCTGGGCACATGAACGGAAAGACAGTGCAGAATGAAAGCACAATTATTAGGAATCGAAAGCATATTTTACAGAATTAAGAACAGAAAAGAATTGTAACCGTATTCTTCAGAATACCAACAAATTGCGATTGCGTGTTAAAAAGAATATTGTGAATTTTGCACCCGAAATAAAAGGCAAAAAGGATTTTTATATGTGGATATTCAACCTAAGAAAGACCGTGCTTCTCGCAGTGGCACTCGTTTCTTTGGCTGTACAAGCCCAAGAGGCGGGCTTGATTTCCGGGCGCATCTACACCGCCGACAAGCAGCCTGCCGACTTTGCCGCCGTGCAGCTAAAGGGCACGGGCTATGGCAGCAGGACCGATTCCGCAGGCCTCTACCACGTGAAAGCACCCGCAGGCGACTACACTCTCGTGGTGTCGGCCATAGGCTATAAGCCCATCGAACGCAAGGTGACGCTGAACGCGGGCGAGCGCGTGAAGCTCAACTTCCGCCTGAGCGAGGCTTCAATAGAGATCGGCGAGGTGCAGGTGGTGTCGTCGGGGGTGAGCCGCGTGAATAATTCCGCCTATAACGCCGTGGCCATCGACACCCGCGACATGCTCAACACCACAAAGACGCTCAGCGAAGCGTTGGCCAAGGCCCCCGGTGTGAAGCTGCGGGAGTCGGGCGGCGTAGGCTCCGACATGAACATTACGCTCGACGGTTTCAGCGGACGGCACGTCAAAGTGTTCATCGACGGCGTGCCGCAGGAGGGTGTCGGCAGCTCGTTCGGCCTCAACAACATTCCCGTGAACTTCGCCGAACGCATCGAAGTGTACAAGGGCGTGGTGCCCGTGGGCTTCGGAACGGATGCCATCGGCGGCGTGATCAACGTGGTGACGGGCAAGAAACGCCGCAAGTGGTTCGTCGATGCGTCATACTCCTACGGCTCGTTCAACACCCACCGCTCGCACGTGAACTTCGGACAGACGTTCGACAACGGGCTGACCTACGAGATAACGGCATTCCAGAACTACTCCGACAACGACTATTACGTGGACGCTCCCGTGTACGACTTTGAACTGGAAAGAATCAACGTGAACGATCTCCAACACGTGAAACGGTTCAACGACACCTACCACAACGAGGCAGTGGCGGCAAAGGTGGGTGTCGTGGGGAAGAAGTGGGCCGACCGACTGATGCTCGGCTTCACCTATTCGCACATGTACAAGGAAATACAGACGGGCGTAAGGCAGAAGACCGTGTTCGGACAGAAGCACCGCCACGGGCAGTCGTTCATGCCGTCGGTGGAGTATTCAAAGCGCGACCTGTTCATAAAGGGACTGAGTGTGATGGCCACAGTGAACTATAACCGCAACTCCACGACAAACGTGGACACGGCGACATACCAATACAACTGGCTCGGCGAAAGGCGGAAGCGCACGAGCGCGGGCGAGCAGTCGAACCAACTGACGCGCTCCGACAACGACAACTGGAACTCAACGATCACGGTGAACTACCGCATATCGCGCATACACACGCTCACGTTCAACAACGTGTTCAACTGGTTCAGGCGCGAAAACACCTCGCTGCTCACCGCTCAGGAAATCACCGACCCGATAGCCAAGAGGTCGAACAAGAACATCGCCGGGCTGTCTTACCGCCTGATGCCGAACGACAAGTGGAACGCCACGGTGTTCGGGAAATACTACCGGCTCTACACCGCAGGCCCGGTGGCCACCTCGTCCACCCAGTCAGACTACGTGCGCACCGGCCGCACGCTCGACTGCTGGGGCTTCGGCGCGGCGGGCACTTACTTCATACTGCCCGGACTGCAAGTGAAGCTGTCCTACGAAAAGGCATACCGACTGCCCACCGTGGACGAGATGTTCGGCGACGAAGACCTCGAGACGGGCAGCGTGACCCTCAACCCGGAGAACAGTCACAACATAAACGCCGGCCTTAGCTACCAACGCACGTTCGGGCAGCACTCCGTCTACGCCGAGGGAGGCTTCATCTACCGCGACACGAAAGACTACATACAGCGCCAAATCGCGGAGTTGAGCGGCAACCGCGAGGGAGCTTACTACCACAACTACGGACGGGTGAAGACCAAAGGCTTCAACTTCTCGGCACGCTACAGCTTCGGGAAGTGGGTCAGCGTTGGCGGCAACTTCACGCAGATGGACGTGAGAGACAACGAACGGCTGATGGTGGGAAGCACGTCGGTGGCCAACCCGCTATACAACACGAGGATGCCCAACTTGCCATACCGCTTCGCCGACAGCGACGTGAACTTCTACTGGCATGACCTCTGGAAAAAGGGCAACGTGCTGACCGTGACCTACGACAACCAATATCTGCACAGCTTCTGCTACTATTCGGATGGAGTGAGCGCGACGAACATGGACGAATACATGGTGCCGACGCAGTTCTCGCACAACCTGACGCTCTCTTACAGCATCAACAACGGCAGATACAACTTCTCGCTGGAATGCCGCAACTTCACCGACGAGAAGCTCTACGACAACTTCAGCCTGCAAAAGGCCGGGCGGGCGTTCTACGGAAAGGTGCGCGTAAACTTCGGCGGATAGCCTGACACGCGCCCGAACCGACAATAAAGGCAACAATAAAGACAACGACAAAAAACAATATTCACAAACAAAATGCAAACAATGAGAAAGTGTTATCTACTTGCCGCGATGGCCGCGATGGCCATGTCCGGACTGGTTTTCACCTCGTGCTCCGATGACGACAGCAACGACACGACCAACGGCACGACCGACGGCACGACCGACGGCGATGGCGGCTCAACGTCGTCCGACACGTATGCCAAATACGTGATAGCCACCACGATTACTGGGTCGGGCAGCACGACCAACATGCTGATAACAGCCGATTCGCTAAGCGGCGAAATATCTGCCTCGGGGGGGCTTGTCAACGACGGGGCAACCTATTGGGTGTTCCATAGCAACAAGTATCTCTACGCACTGAACTACAACCAGGGCGAGTCGGGCACCACCTACTCTTACGAGCGCAACTCGGCCGGCAACATCCAGAGGCGCGACTATGAATATTACATCACCCGCTTCACCTCATACGGCATCTACGACGACGAGATAATCACTACGTCGTCCGGCGAGGGCAACCCCGACTGGGCCGATGACAGCGGTTACGTGCCCTACGTATTCAAGATTACCCACCTCAACGTGGTGGAGGAAACGTCATATAAAAACGAGACTTACAACTCCGACGGCGAATTGGTAGTGGAAGACTCTTCCTACATCTGCGAGAACTTCCTCGGCAACGGCGAGTATGTCACGCTTGCAGGAATTGAACAGGTGGGTAGCCAAATCTACTCGGCAGTTATCCCCATGGGACTGACGCAGTATGGCGCCAACCAACGCGCAGCCGACGGCTCACGCCTCTGGGTTCGCGACGGCTACGACGACCTGATAAAGACGGAAAGCGGCGGCTCGAACTCCGCTTCCTACAGTGAAGGCGAGCTGCAATACACGCAATGGCCCGACAGCTGCTGGGTGGCAATATTCAGTGACAACAGCTTCACGGAGAAGAAAATCATCAAGACGGGCAAGATAAGCTATGCCTGCGGACGATACAGGTCGCAGTATTACCAGATGATTTGGGCTACGGACGACGGCAAATATGTCTACGTAATCTCGCCGAGCTATGCCAAGACCATGAGCGACGAGCGTCAGCAGACCACGCTCGATGCCGGCGTTATGCGCATAGACACAGAGGCAGAGGCTTTCGACGACTACTACTGCAACCTTGAAAGCCTCTCCGAGAACGGGCTTCAACGCAGCTGGTACATCGGCGACCACAACTTCCTCTTCCTCATGTACGACGGTCCTCTTAGCGGGGCAAGCTCCACTGCAACCGTGCTGGCGGTGTTCAACGCCGAAGAGAAGAGCCTCAAAAACGTAGAAGGACTGCCTGACGACGTGTCGGGATTTGGCTCAACGCCCTACATGGAGGGCGGCATGGCATACGTGTCGGTGAACACCGAGTCGGGTTCTCCCGCCATCTACGAGATTAACCCCTCCACGGGCGAAGCCACAAAGGTGCTCACCGTGAGCGGAGCGACAACCATCGCAGGTGTCGGCATCATAGACTAAGCGGTCTCACCGCATAATGGCCTGTGGGCTGGAGCTGCTTCCACGGCTTCAGCCCACTACCCGTAAAAAGGGGCAACGATGTCCCGATATGCCCCATTCTTCCCTTAACCAAAATCCCGAACATACAATGATAAAGAAAATCCACTTGTGGCTCTCCGTGCCTTTCGGCATCTTGATAACCCTGATATGCTTCTCGGGGGCTATGCTCGTGTTCGAGAAAGAGATAACAGAGGCCATGAACACAGGCCTGTACAAGGTAGATTCGAGTGCAGGCAAGCCACTGCCAGTGGACGTTGTGGCTGCGCGCGTGGCCGTGACCCTGCCCGAAGATGTCAGCGTCACGGGCGTAACCGTCGTCCCCGACCCATCGGAGGCATATCGGGTGGGGCTGTCAAAGCCACGCCGCGCCGTGGTCTACGTCAACCAATACACTGGCGAAGTGCTCGGACGGCAGGAACGTCCCGCGTTCTTCGCTACCATGTTCAGCCTCCACCGCTGGCTCCTCGACAGCGGACGCCCCGACGGCCGTCCCGCATGGGGCAAGATTGCGGTGGGCGTTTCCACGATAATGTTTGTCATAGCACTCATCACCGGCATCATAATCTGGTGGCCAAAGTCGCGCAAGGCATTGCGCAACAGCCTCAAACTGACCGTCGGAAAGGGACGATTCCGCTTCTGGCACAGCCTCCACGTGGCCGGCGGTGTCTACGCGATGGTGCTGCTTCTGGCTATGGCACTTACCGGACTAACGTGGTCGTTCTCTTGGTATAACCGCGCATTCTATGCCGTCTTCGGCGTGGAAGCCCCCTCCGGAGGCGGTCACGGAGGCGGAACAACGGCCAAGGCGCAGTCCGGAGGCGGACGGCAGCAGGCGGACGGTGAGCGTGGCGGACGCAGTGGACGCAACGGCAACGGCGGCGAACGTCACGGCAACGGCGAAAGACGCGGCGGCAACGGCGAGGGACGGCGAGGCAACCACGGCCCCAAAGCGGAACGCAACGACTTCACGTGGCAGCGCGTCTACGACCAACTGAACGCCTCCAACCCGCACGCTGCATCGATAACAATAGGCGACGGGGAGGCAACGGTAACGCCGGGAGGATTAGGAAACACCCGCGCCACCGACAGATACACATTCGACAAGGCGACAGGACAAGTCACGTCGGCCACGCTCTATGCCGACTCACAGGCGCAAGGAAAGATGCGCGGGTGGATATTCTCCGTACACACAGGCTCTTTCGGCGGCTTGTTCACGCGCATTCTGTGGTTTCTTGCGGCACTGCTTGGCGCAAGTCTGCCCCTGACGGGATATTACTTGTGGATAAGGCGTCTTTACATGCGCCACAAGCACGCAGGAAATAAAGCCTGAAAACATACGGGCGACGTAACGGGGCGTTACGTTTCTTTTCACTATCTTTGCCGTGTCAAGGAGGCATTCGCTGCCCGCGCGTCTGCAACAGGCGGCTGGCAGGCCTCCCGGCATTGGCAATGTATAACGTAACGCTTCAAGCAATGATTAAGATTTATGGAATGGAGACCTGCCCGGACTGCACTTATTTGGACGAGCAGGTGAAAGGAAACGACAACTACGAGGTGATAGACATCGGCAAGCACGTGCGCTATCTGAAGGAATTCCTGCGCTTGCGCGACACCGCCGAGGCTTTCGCCGCCGTCCGCCGCATCGGGGCTGTGGGCATACCGTGCTTCGTTCTCGAAGACGGCACAGTGACGCTGAAGCCCGAAGAGGCCGGCCTGCGTCCGCGCCCAATGGACGAAGGCTCAGCGTGTAGCATCGATGGCAAGGGCTGTTAAGTCCATTTCACGCCAAAACTAAGCCCACTTTACGCCAAAACGAAATTAGGCCGCAACGATGGTTGCGGCCTAATAGGTTTGTATGCGAAGCCTCCTGGGGCTTTATTGTCAGTTCTTGAAGAAGTCCTTCACAGCTTCGTTGGGCACCATCTTCTCCTCGAAGACATACGCGCCAGTCTTCGGGCTTTTCACCATGCGTATCACCTTGGAGTATGCACGGCCATCCTTTGAACCCTCGTGGAGGGTTGCCACGGTTTTCTTTGCCATCTCGTGTAGTCTTTGTTACGGTTTTTACTTAATCTCCTTGTGGAGCGTCATCTTCCTCAGGATTGGGTTATACTTCATCAGTTCCATCCTGTCGGGAGTGTTCTTGCGGTTCTTTGTCGTCACGTAACGGCTCGTTCCGCTCATCCCGCTGTTCTTCATCTCAGTGCATTCGAGTATCACCTGCACACGGTTGCCTTTGGTCTTCTTAGCCATTTTGCGTCAGTCTCCTATCACTTTAATGTCTTTCCAGTCGCAGTACCCTTTGGCCACGGCCTTCTTCAGAGCTGCGTCGAGTCCAATCTTGTTGATCAATCGCAAGCCAGCGGCACTCGTCTTGAGCTGAATCCAGCAATTCTCCTCGACGTAATAGAACTTCTTCTTGAACAGGTTAACGTCAAAGGTGCGCTTGGTGCGATGCTTCGAGTGCGACACATTGTTGCCAATCTGTGCCCTTCTCCCCGTAATCTGACAAATCTTCGCCATCTTTATCTGTTGTTTTCGTTTCTTTTTGAGTTTACTGTTCCAAACAGTTTGCAAAGTTAGGGCTTTTTCCCCTAAAAGCCAAACATTTGCTTTAAAAATCAGAATATTATGCCTTTTTTCCACTTCCGTAGAGTGGCCGTGTGGCCTCGGATGGCAGCCCGGCTGCTATTCGGCCTGATATTCATCCGCTTTCAGGAAGTCGAGGAAGAGCTGCATGGCTTTCTTTGTGGCTATGGCGAGGTTTATGTCGCGTCCGTGGTCTTCCTCAACCTTGAACGTCACGGTCTTGGCTGGTGAGCCACAGGCCAGCCACACCGTCCCGACGGGTATGTCCTTGGAGCCGCCCGTGGGCCCGGCTATGCCCGTTGCGGCTATCGCGAAATCCGTTTCGAGGGCGTGGCACGCTCCTCTGACCATCGCGATGGCCACCTCCTCACACACGGCCGTCTTCTCTTCGAGCAGTGTGTGCGGTACGCCGAGCAGCCTTTCCTTCACCTCGTTGGTGTAGGAGATGATGCCTCCCTTGAAGTATTTCGATGCTCCTGGCACCGAGATGATGGCCTCGGCAATGCGTCCGCCCGTGCAACTCTCTGCCGTGGCAAGCGTCTGCTCGCGTTCCCAGAGCAGCTGGCTTATCTCCCTGCTGATTATTTTGCTTTCAAATTCCATGTCGGTGAGCTTTTATTTGAATGTGACTTTGGAGAACGCCGGCGCGTCAATGGCGCAGAACTCCCCGTTGAGGTATTTGTAATGGCCCGTGATTGCAATCATGGCCGCGTTGTCTGTGGTATAACTGAACTTCGGGATGTATATCGTCCAGCCGTATTTCCGTGCGTGTTCGCGGAACGCCTCCCGCAGTCCCGTGTTGGCACTCACGCCCCCTGCCACTGCCACGTGGCTTATCCCAGTCTGCTTCACGGCGATGCGCAGCTTCTTCATGAGTATATCCACCACGGTGAACTCAAGGCTTGCGGCGAGGTCTTCCTTATGGGCTTCCACGAAGTCAGGCTCTGCCTTCACCCAGTCGCGGAGCGAATAGAGGAACGATGTCTTTAGTCCGCTGAAGCTATAGTCAAGCCCCGGGATGTGAGGCTGTGCGAACTTGTATGCGTGCGGGTTGCCCTTACGCGCGAGCCTGTCTATTATCGGCCCGCCGGGGTAGCCCAATCCCATCACCTTGGAGCACTTGTCGATGGCCTCGCCCGCCGCGTCGTCGATTGTCTGCCCGAGCACTTCCATGTCGTTGTAGGCATTTACGCGCACAATCTGCGAGTTTCCGCCGCTCACGAGCAGGCAGATGAATGGCAGCGGCGGTGCGGAATTGTCGTCGGGCGTCTCCTTTATGAAGTGCGCCATGACGTGGCCTTGCAGGTGGTTTACGTCAATCAGCGGTATGCCGAGCGAGCGGGCAAGTCCCTTTGCGAAGTTCACGCCCACGAGCAGCGAACCCATCAGTCCCGGGCCGCGCGTGAACGCCACTGCCGTGAGGTCGTCCTTGGTTATCCCGGCGCGCTTGATGGCTGTGTCCACCACGGGCACCACGTTCTGCTGGTGGGCGCGTGAGGCCAGCTCGGGCACCACTCCGCCGTACTCCCGGTGTACGTCTTGGCTTGCGGTGACGTTGCTCAGCAGCACGCCGTCGCACAGGACGGCGGCCGATGTGTCGTCGCAGCTGCTCTCGATGCCTAATATATAGATGTGGCCTTGTTTCATCTTGAAAGTATCTCCACGCCGTGTTCGGTCATAAGGAACGTGTGTTCCCACTGTGCGCTCGGCAGTTCGTCGCCCGTCACCACCTCCCATCCGAAGGGGTCTTCGGCATCGATGAACACGCGCCAAGTGCCCATGTTTATCATTGGCTCAATGGTGAACACCATGCCGGGCACGATCAGCATTCCCGTGCCCTTGCGCCCGAAGTGCGTCACCTCCGGCTCTTCGTGGAACTGAAGCCCCACTCCATGCCCGCAGAGGTCACGCACCACGCCGTAGTGGTAGCGTTCGGCGTGCTTCTGTATGGCGTTTCCGATGTCGCCCACGAAGCAATACGGCTTGGCCGCTTCCGCCCCGATCTCGAGGCACTCCTTGGCCACGCGCACGAGTTGTTCCTTTTCGGGCGTGGTCTTGCCGATGATGAACATGCGCGAAGCGTCCGCGTAGTATCCGTCGAGTATGGTCGTGAAGTCCACGTTCACTATGTCGCCCTCGCGCAGCACGTCTTTCTCCTTCGGTATGCCGTGGCACACCACCTCGTTGATGCTCGTACACACGCTCATGGGGTATCCCTCGTAGCCGAGGCAGGCCGGCGTGGCTCCGTGCGCGGCACAGTAGTCGCGGCAGATGCGGTCTATTTCAAGTGTGTTCATGCCCTCGTGGATGTGCTTCTCCACCTCGTCAAGCACGCCCGTGTTCACCACGCCGCTGCGTCTGATGCCCTCTATCTGTTCCGGAGTCTTGATGAGGCTGCGCGTCGGGACGAGTTTCCCCCTCCTCTCCTGCTCCATCACACGCAAATCAAGCTCGGTAGGCTCGGCTCCGTGTGCCAGCGTCCACCTCCTTCTCTTGCCAATCATAGACTTTGTTTAAAGTAAAGCACGTGCAAAAGTACAACTTTTCCGCCATACGGCGCAACGTTGGATGGTTTCTTTCGGCAAAAGCCGCATGAAAAAACGAGCGGGAAGCCCCGGCACGCGGCGGTGGACCTGCGCCAATCGCACTGTCCACCGCCGCCGCCCGGCTTTCCGCTGTCCTCAAGTCTCCTTGTAAATATTAAATGTAAGCCGTCAGAAGATGAACGTGCGCTCCAGCCAGTAGACCAGCATTCCTGCCAGATAGCCGGCGAATGCCACTAGCGTGATGCGCTTCATGTACCACACGAAGGTTATCTTCTCCAGTCCCATGACCACCACTCCGGCCGCAGAGCCGATGATGAGCATCGAGCCGCCCACACCGGCGCAATAGGCGATGAGCTGCCAGAAGATTCCGTCCTGGGCCATGTCGCCTACTTCTGCCATTGGATACATGCCCATGCAGGCTGCCACGAGGGGCACGTTGTCGACGATGCTCGACATCACACCGATGATGCCGGTGACGAGATAGTGGTTGCCCTCAAAGGTCACGTCGAGCCACTTGCCGGCCATTGTGAGCACGCCGATGGTTTCAAGGCAGGCCACGGCCATGAGTATGCCGAGGAAGAAGAGTATGGTGCTGATGTCCACGCGCTTCAGCATGTTGGTGATGCGCTTCAGCGTGCCGTCGTCCTCGCCTTCGGGGTGGCTGCGGTAGAAGATTTCCGTCACCGTCCAAAGCAGGGCGAGGATGAGCAGTATGCCCACGAACGGGGGCAGGTGGGTGATGCTCTTGAAGATGGGCACGAAGATAAGTCCGCCCACGCCCACGAAGAACACCGCCTTGCGCTGGCCGTCGGAGAGTCCGCCGGCAGCCACGGCAGCCGTGTCGGGAGCAGCCTTCACGAGGTCGCCCTTGAGCCACATCTGGAAGATGAGCGCAGGCACGGCCATCGAGACTATCGACGGCACCAGCAGTTCCTTGATCACGCCGGCTGCGGTGACGAGGCTCTTGTTCCACAGCATGATGGTGGTCACGTCGCCGATGGGCGAGAATGCGCCGCCGGCATTGGCCGCGATGATCACCAGCGAGGCGTAGATGATGCGATCCTTGTGGTCGGAGACGAGCTTGCGCAGAATCATAACCATTACGATGGAGGTCGTCATGTTGTCGAGGATGGCCGAGAGGATGAACGTCATGAACGCAATGCGCCACAGCAGCGAGCGTTTGCTCTTGGTGTCAATCATGTTGCGCACGAAGTTGAAGCCGCCGCTTTGGTCGACGGTTTCCACAATGGTCATTGCTCCGAGCAGGAAGAACAGCGTGGTGGAGGTGCTTCCAAGATGGCGTTCCATCACTTCGCTCACAGCCGAGGCAACGTCGCTTCCGACCGCCCCAGAGATGTAGCTGCCGGGATCAACCATAAACAGTGTCCAGCAGGCCACGAACATCAGCAAGGCCACGGCAGCCTTGTTGATCTTAGTCAAGCTCTCGAGTGCTATGCACAGATAGCCACACACGAAGACGACTACAATCGCAATAGTCAATGATGTCATTTTAGGTAGTTATTAGTAAATTGTCGATTATCGCTGCAAAGATAGCAAATAACCTCTGAATTGTAATCCCGATATTGCAAAAATAACCACGTAATCGTTTACAGCAGATGCGCTAATACCGACACACAATGCCGCGATGCCTCTTCGCCACAGCCCCATTGCGCACCGCATGGCGGCTCGCACGAATACAAACATTAACCTTTCGACGGATTGATTTTAACACGGTCGAATGGAGCGAAATGGAGTGCTGCGCAGCCGTGAACGCCATCCCGACATCGCAAAACAGCCGCTTTCTGACCCCAAAAAGCCTCACCCACGCCACAACGAGGCATTAAACGCTGTGCAACGAGGCATCAAGCGCACCGCGTTTTGACTTATATCGCACCGCAACGAAGCATTAAACGCAGGCCAACGAGGCATTAATTGCGGGGCAAAACGTCCCATAACGCTGCACACTCTCGCATCAAACGCACACAAGCAACTGCCACACAACGACTTACTGCTGCACACGCTACACGCGCATATTTGCGCCCAAGCGGCGGATTTTTTGCGCCGTGGCCGGTTTTCGCGACTTTCGTGTAAACATAAATTACCCGCGTTGGCATTCCTATTCTTTTTTTAACGCACCGGCGGCAAGCACGGACTGCATCGCCCCGCCTGTGCCCCAACAGACTGCCCAAAGCACCAACGGCGGCTGACGTGCCATAAAGGGCGGGGACAGACACCGCCCAACGCCCACCGACAGAATCCCGAGCGTTCAAATCTTTTAGCATAAAAATCAAATAACGAAGATTCCGTTCAGAATAAAATCGCTAACTTTGCCCAATAAACAAGCCAAAACTAAATACTGCTAACACACTAAATATGGAAGAAAAGAAGCTATTCTTCGCTGTCGACCTCGGGGCAACAAGCGGCAGAACCATCATCGGCACGCTGGCCTCGGGCAAAATCGAGCTTGAGGAACTCACGCGATTCGACAACGACCTGATAGAGGCGCAGGGACATTTCTACTGGGACATCTACGCCCTATACCTTGAAATAATAAAGGGACTGAAGCTCGCCGCACAGCGAAACTTGCCCATCCGCTCCATCGGCATCGACACGTGGGGCGTAGACTTCGTGTGCGTGGGCAGCGACGGTGCGCTGCTGCGCAACCCGCTGGCCTACCGCGACCCGCACACCTTTGGCATGATGGAGGACTACTTCGCCTCTGCCGTGGACAAGGCCACCGTCTACGACATCACGGGCATACAGTTTATGAACTTCAACTCGCTCTTCCAGCTCCACGCAATGAGGAAGAACGGCAATGCCGCGCTTGAGGCGGCGGAGAAGATTCTCTTCGTGCCCGATGCCCTCAGCTATATGCTCACGGGCAAGATGGTGTGCGAATACACCATAGCCTCCACCAGCCAGATGCTCGACCCGCGCACAAAGCAGCTCGACGAGAAGCTCCTCGCAAGCGTGGGACTGACGCGCGACAAGTTCGGACAGATGGTGAACCCCGCCACTGTGATAGGCACTCTCACCGAGGAAGTGCAGAAGATGACCGGGCTTGGCCCGCTGCCGGTGGTCGCCGTGGCCGGCCACGACACGGCAAGCGCAGTGGCCGCCGTGCCCGCCAAGGACGAGAAGTTCGCCTACCTGAGCAGCGGCACGTGGAGCCTGATGGGCATAGAGACCCACGATGCAATAATAAACGACCTGAGCTACGAGCGCAACTTCACCAACGAAGGCGGCATAGAGGGCACAACGCGATTCCTGAAGAACATCTGCGGAATGTGGCTCTACGAGCGTTGCCGCAAGGAATGGACAGACGCGCCCAAGTCGCACGGGGAGCTTATAGCCGATGCCATGAAGCAGCCGGCGTTCCGCTCCATCATCAACCCCGACGACCCGATGTTCGCCAACCCACCCTCGATGGTGGAGGCAATACAGGAATACTGCCGCCAGACGGGGCAGCCCGTGCCGCAAGGCTACGCCAAGACCTGCCGCTGCATATTCGAGTCGCTCGCCCTGCGCTACCGCCAGGTGTTCGGCTACCTGCGCGACATGGCCTCCTTCCCAATCGATGTGCTCCACATCATCGGCGGAGGCTCGCTCAACGCCCACCTCAACCAGTTCACGTCCAACTCGCTCGGCATTGAGGTGCTCGCCGGCCCGCAGGAGGGAACGGCCATAGGCAACATCATGTTGCAGGCCAAGGCCGCCGGCGACGTGGCCAACATCTGGGACATGAGGCGCATCATCGCGGCTAGCATCGAGATGAAACGCTTCACGCCCGCCGACAGGGAGGAGTGGGACGCGGCTTACGAACGCTTCCTGCAAATAACGGAGGGCAAACAATAGGCCGCGCCAACGAAAGGACACAGGCACAAAGACAGAAACAGCACACAATCTCACAACAAATAACATAAACCTAAAGCAAATGAAAGCAGAACTTGTACAGAAGGCTTACGAGATAGCGAAGGAACGCTACGCAGCCGTTGGTGTCGACACGGAGAAAGTGCTCGAACAGATGCAAAACTTCCACCTCAGCCTCCATTGCTGGCAGGCCGACGACGTGAGCGGCTTCGAGGTGCAGGCAGGAGCACTCTCCGGAGGCATCCAAGCCACGGGCAACTACCCCGGACGCGCACGCAACATCGACGAGCTGCGGGCTGACATCGTGAAGGCCAAGTCGTACATCCCCGGTTCACACCGCCTCAACCTCCACGAGATCTACGGCGACTTCCAAGGCAAGGTGGTCGACCGCGACGAGGTAACACCGGAATATTTCCAGAGCTGGATAGACTGGGCGAAGGAGAACGACATGAAGCTCGACTTCAACTCCACTTCGTTCTCGCACCCGAAGAGCGGCAACCTCTCGCTCGCCAACCCCGACGAGGGCATCCGCCAGTTCTGGGTGGAGCACACGAAACGCTGCCGCGCCATCTCCGAGGCCATCGGAAAGGCACAGGACGACCCCTGCATAATGAACCTGTGGGTACACGACGGAAGCAAGGACATGTGCGTAAACAAGTATCTCTACCGCAAGCTGCTGAAGAAATCGCTCGACGAAATCTTCGCCACCGAATACAAAAACATGAAGGACTGCATCGAGTCCAAAGTGTTCGGAATCGGCCTTGAGAGCTTCACCGTTGGCTCGAACGACTTCTACACGGCCTACGCCGCACAGAACAACAAGCTCATCACGCTCGACACCGGCCACTTCCATCCCACGGAGAGCGTGGCCGACAAGGTGTCGGCAATGCTGCTCTACGTGCCAGAGCTGATGCTCCACGTGAGCCGCCCGGTGCGCTGGGACTCCGACCACGTGACCATCATGGACGACCCGACGCTCGACCTCTTCCAGGAGATTGTCCGCGCCGACGCCCTCGACCGCGTACACTACGGACTCGACTACTTCGATGCCTCCATCAACCGCATCGGAGCATACGTCATCGGCAGCCGCGCCGCACAGAAATGTATGGTCCGCGCACTGCTCGAACCGCTGGCACAACTGCGCAAGTATGAGGCCGAGGACAAGGGCTTCGAGCGTCTCGCTCTGCTCGAAGAGGCAAAGGCTCTGCCTTGGAACGCCGTCTACGACGAGTTCTGCCTGCGCAACGACGTACCCGTGGGCGCAGAGTTCATAGCCGACGTGGAGAAATATGAGGCCGACGTGACCTCAAAGCGCGCATAACCCACAACAGACCAACAAGGGACAAGAAACTGTTTTGAATTTATCGTGTGGTGATTGGGGATGAGTTTTTGAGGCAGTTTTGTTTCCGTGATGAGGAAGATAGCGGGCTATCTGACGAAGCACGGGAGCGAAAATGGCCAAAAAATCGCCCAAATCACGCACGAAGACTAAAGCAAAAAGTCAAGGGAAAGGACTTCTTGTAGAAATTCAAAACAGTTTCTAAGGAAGCCAGGGGAGCCGGAGGAGTTAGGAGACAAACGTCTTGGCTGCATCAACGACAGGCCGCCATGAAGCCATTGCCCTCCAACTCCCTTGATTCCCCTGGCTTTTTTGAGTGACATCGCTCAAGCCTTGCAACGGCGTTCCACGGCTTCGAGTCGACGGCGGCTTGCAGGCCGAGACCGCAACGCAGCAGGAAATGCGGCCGGCGGGACTTGGCGAGGCTACTGCCACAAAGCCACGGCGCAGACGGGGCATGACGATGGATGCCCACCCGGAAGCCGATGCCAGAGTGTACGGTGCGTCCCTTGACTAATCCTTTCACACAAAAAGACAATGGACATCGCAATAGGACTGCTTATCATAGCCATCGGCGCGTTCTGCCAATCGAGCTGCTACGTGCCAATAAACAAGATAAAAGACTGGAGCTGGGAGTCGTACTGGATTGTGCAGGGCGTGTTCGCGTGGCTCGTGCTGCCGCTCCTTGGCGCACTGCTGGCCGTGCCAGAGGGCCACAGCCTCCTTGAACTGTTCACGGCAGATGCCTCGTTCAACATCTGGATGACCATACTCTTCGGGGTGCTGTGGGGCGTGGGCGGACTCACGTTCGGCCTCTCCATGCGCTATCTCGGCGTGGCCCTGGGGCAGTCGATAGCCCTCGGGACATGCGCAGGTCTCGGAACGATAATGGGCCCGGTGCTGCTCAACGTGTTCTTCCCCGAACTCGACGCGCTCAGCTCGCTCACGTTCTCCGTGATTCTCGGCGTGGTGGTCACGCTGGTGGGCATCGCCATCATTGGCGTGGCTGGCTCGATGAAGGCCGCCTCGCTCTCTGAAGAGGAGAAAAAGGCTGCCGTGAAAGACTTCAACTTCCCCAAGGGGCTTGCCATCGCACTGCTCGCAGGCTTCATGAGCGGCTGCTTCAACGTGGGACTGGAGTTCGGCAAGGGAATAAACTTCGGCGATCTCACGCCCGACATCTACAAGACGCTGCCAGCCACGATGCTCGTGACGCTCGGCGGATTCTTCACCAACGCCGTCTATTGCTTCTACCAGAACTCTAAGAACAAGACGTGGGGCGACTACCGCAAGGCCAGCGTGTGGGGCAACAACCTCGTGTTCTGCGCACTCGCAGGCGCACTGTGGTACAGCCAGTTCTTCGGCCTCTCGCTCGGCAAGGGCTTCCTCGGCTCGTCACCGACGCTGATGACGCTCTCGTTCTGCATACTGATGGCACTCAACGTGGTGTTCTCAAACGTCTGGGGCATCATCCTAAAGGAGTGGAAAGGCTGCTCGCAGAAGACCATCGGCGTGCTCATCGTGGGCATCGTGGTGCTGATTATATCCTCGTTCCTGCCACAGCTCATATAATCCCCAAATCGGTCATTGGGCCGTTATTGCGCCGAGAAAGGACTTTCTTAAAACTCTTCGCCTGCTTCCGCGCTCCTGCCGGCATCTTGTCTCCCGTCTCGCCTCGGCGTAGCCCGCTACGCTTTCGACGAGGCCAGAAGCCAACCTGCATGGCATGACCGCAGAATCAGCCTGAAGCCTAACGACCGATTGGGATAAGACAGACACACATCCGCAACTGACTGAGCCGCCTCCGAAGCACGACAGCGCACCGGAGGCGGCTCAGCGTTTTTGCGACACACCCGCCTTGGCTCGTTCGGGAAAAAGGCTTACCTTTGCAAACGAAATGCACAAGCGCGCCACAGCCTGCCGCTTATGCCCTGTCAGCAATGGAAATCAAGGAATTACAAGCCTTATATGCCAGCCTGCCGCAAGTGGGCGCGCTGGCGAAAGCGATAAGCAACAGTTCATCGAAGACAATCTACCTCGGCGGCCTGGCGGCCTCGGCAGCCCCAATGGTGTTCGGAAGCCTTGCCGAAAAATGCGGGGGGACGTTCCTGTTCATACTCCAAGACGCAGACGAGGCCGGCTATTTCTACCACGACCTGACGCAACTCAGGGGCGACGACAATGTGTTCTTCTTCCCGTCATCATACCGGCGCGCCGTGAAATATGGCCAACGCGACCCAGCCAGTGAGATATTGCGCACCGAAGTGCTCGCCCGACTGTCGGCAAAGGCCGGCGGCAACGGCGGCACGCCGCTCCATGTGGTGACGCACCCGGAGGCCGTGGCCGAGCTGGTGGTGTCGCGCAAGAGCCTCGACAGTAGGCGCATAGAGCTGAAGCAGGGGCAAACGGTGGATGTCGGGGAACTGGCCAAGACGCTACGGGGGCTTGGATTCAACGAGGTGGACTACGTTTACGAGCCGGGGCAGTTCGCAATGCGCGGCAGCATCCTCGACATTTTCTCTTACAGCGGCGAATATCCCTACCGAATAGACTTCTTCGGGGACGACATCGACACCATGCGCACATTTGAAGTGGAGACGCAACTCTCGCGCGAGAGATGCGAAAGCGTGGTGATTGTGCCCGAACTGACGGCACAGACAGACGGCCAAGTGCCTGTGCTCGACTTCCTGCCGGCCGATGCCACGCTCGTGGTGCGCGACCTTTCTTTCGTGCGCGACACCGTGGAACGCACGTGGCGGGAGGGCTTCTCGAAGCAGGCCATTGCCGAACGGCTTGAAGAAGCCACGGAAATGGAGCGTCGCGACATACTCGAAAAGATGCGCCGCGAAGCACGCCTGATGGACGGCAACCGCTTCGCAAAGGCCGCAGCGGGATTCCGCATCGTGGAGCTGGGGCGCAGCAACGTCCCCGGGCAAGAGGCAACAATACAATTTGACACCACGCCGCAGCCCCTATTCCACAAGAACTTCGACCTGCTCGAACGCTCACTCGAAGACTATGCACTCCGTGGCTACCGCCTGTATGTGCTCGCCGACAGCCAGAAACAGAACGAACGCCTGCGGGAAATATTCGCATCGCGCGCCAAGGCAGGCAGCGGAATAGAGTTCACGCCGGTCAACCGCACGCTACACGAGGGCTTCATCGACAACGACTTGCGCGTCTGCCTCTTCACCGACCACCAGATTTTCGACCGTTTCCACAAGTACAACCTGCGCTCCGAGAAGGTGCGCGGAGGCAAAGTGGCTCTCACTCTGAAGGAAATCAAGCAGTTTGAGCCGGGCGACTACGTTGTACACGCAGACCACGGCATCGGCCGCTTCGGCGGTCTCGTGCGTATGCCGAGGGGCAACGGCTACCTCGAAATGATCAAAATACAGTATCTCAACGGCGACACCATCTACGTTTCGATACACGCCCTGCACAAAGTGTCCAAGTATAAGTCGCAGGACAGCGGCGAACCGCCACGCCTTAGCCGCCTCGGCAGTGGGCAATGGGAACACCTGAAGGAGCGCACGAAGAAGAAACTGAAGGACATCGCACGCGACCTCATACGCCTATACGCACAGCGGCGCAGCGAACGGGGCTTCGCCTTCAGCCACGACACGTTCATGCAACATGAGCTGGAGGCCAGTTTCCTATACGAAGACACGCCCGACCAGCTCAAAGCCACCAACGACGTGAAAGCCGACATGGAGCGGCAGCGGCCAATGGACCGCCTCGTCTGCGGCGATGTGGGCTTCGGCAAGACCGAGGTGGCTGTCCGCGCGGCGTTCAAGGCGGCTTGCGACTCGAAGCAGGTGGCGGTGCTCGTGCCCACAACGGTGCTGGCCTACCAGCACTACCGCACGTTCAGCTCGCGACTGAAGGACTTCCCCGTGCGCGTGGACTACCTCACACGGGCACGCACCGCCAAGCAGACGAAGGAACTGCTGGCCGACCTTGAAGCGGGAAAGATAGACATACTCGTGGGCACTCACAAGATAATAGGCAAGTCGGTGAAGTTCAACGACCTCGGACTGCTCATCATCGACGAGGAACAGAAGTTCGGAGTGGCCACCAAGGAACGCCTGCGGCAAATGAAGACGAACGTAGACACGCTAACGATGTCGGCCACGCCAATACCCCGCACGCTGCAATTCTCGCTCGTGGGGGCACGCGACCTCAGCATCATACAGACACCGCCGCCAAACCGCTACCCTATACAAACGGAGATACACACGTTCGGCGCGGAGATAGTATCCGACGCAATAAACTTTGAAATGAGCCGCAACGGACAAGTGTATTTCGTAAACAACCGCATCAGCGACCTGCAATCAATCGCCGGGATGATAAAGAAATACGTCCCGGACGCACGCATCGCCATCGGACACGGGCAGATGAAGCCGGAGGAACTGGAGCGGATCATAATGGACTTCGCCAACTACGACTACGACGTGCTGCTCTCGACGACCATCGTGGAGAACGGCATCGACATCCCAAACGCCAACACCATTATAATAAATGGTGCGCAAAACTTCGGCCTCAGCGACCTGCACCAGATGCGGGGGCGCGTAGGACGCGGAAACCGCAAGGCGTTCTGCTACCTGCTCGCGCCGCCGCTGGCATCCCTCACCGCAGAGGCGAGACGGCGACTTGAAGCCCTCGAAAGTTTCTCCGACCTCGGCTCGGGCATCAACATAGCCATGCAAGACCTCGACATACGCGGGGCGGGCAACCTGCTCGGGGCGGAACAGAGCGGATTCATTGCCGACCTCGGCTTTGAGACCTACCAGAAAATCCTAAACCAAGCTGTGACTGAACTCAAAAATGAGGAGTTTGCCGACCTCTACGCCGAAGAAGCGGCCAGCGGCGAGGCTACGGGCGATGACTTCGTGGACGACTGCTCACTGGAAAGCGACATCGAAATGTACTTCCCCGAGAGCTTCGTGCCAAGCGACAGCGAACGAATGCTGCTCTATCGCGAACTCGACAGCCTCAAAGGCGATGACGAACTGGAACGCTACAAGGCACGCCTCGTCGACCGCTTCGGCAAAGTGCCGCCCGTGGCCGAGGAGCTGATGCGCGTCGTCCCGCTGCGCATCACGGCCAAAAGACTGGGGTGCGAGAAAGTGATTCTAAAGCAATCGCGCATGACCCTCTTCTTCGTGAGCAACCCGCAAAGCCCGTTCTACCGCAGCAAGGCGTTCGACAGCGTGCTCGAATACATAGGGCGCAACCCGCGCCGGTGCAACCTGCGCGAGGTGAACGGCAAAAGGTCGCTCACCATAAGCGACGTGAAGACGGTCGCCGAGGCCGTCGACACACTGCGGGCAATGGCCGCCCCCATCTCAACAAAGCCAGCGGCACAGTCCGTTCAAACGTCCACAGCTGCCAAATTGCCTCTCTAATATGCCATAATGACATATCCACTGCTATGGTACACAAGTTGCATTATCTTAGGTGAAAGCCGAAGCGAAAGCCAAGGCAAGGACAAAACAAAGAATGTGTAACTTTTAAAGATAGGAGATTCAGATTATGACACCAAGTAGAAGAAACTCTGGATGGTTGCCCGATGTGTTCAACGACTTCTTCGATATGGACTTCATACCAAGAGTAAACACCACCGCACCTGCCATAAACGTTAAGGAATCGGACAAGGCTTACACCGTGGAGCTGGCCGCACCTGGACTGAAGAAAGAGGACTTCCAAGTGCATATCAACGACGAGGGAAACCTCTGCATAAAGCTGGAGAGCCATAACGACCACAAGGAGGAAGACAAGAACACGCGCTATCTGCGCCACGAGTTCGCCTACGCCAAGTACGAACAGACCTTGATTCTTCCCGACGACGTTGACAAAGACAAGGTTTCCGCACACGTTGAAAACGGTGTCCTCACCGTGGAACTGCCCAAGGTGGAGGAAAGAAAGGCTAAGGTGGCTCGCCAAATCACCATCGGGTAAAGCCCAATGCCACTGGCAAGAAAAGCCAAGACGAGTGGCTGTTGCCGCCGAACTTTGATTGATTGACCATGAAAGGGGGATGTGTCAGACCAGACGCATCCTCCTTTTGCTTTCTGCCGGCTTGCCCGCCACAAAGCACTATCACCGGTTTCTTCGTCCTTTCAGGCTTTCGCTGTGGGCTTAACAGCAGATGGCAGCGTTTACACGCTGGTGGAATTAAAACAAATTGACGATATTGGAATTGGCAAACAACTTTCAGATAATCTTGTCTATGAAATAGCGAACGAGGGCATGTCCGTTTCGACATGCCCTCGTTCGCTGTTTCCCTGTTGTCCGCTACAAGCGGTCAGAAGAAGATGTAGCGGCGGTCAACCACGTTGGCCTTGGTGTAAAGCTCGTTGATGAAGCGGCTTGCGGCCTGCAAGGCTGCCTGCCTCTGCTGCTGCTCGACAGTCTTCTCGTCGAACGTTGCGCCCTCGCGCTGTGTCTTGTCGAGCACTTGGAAGACGAACGCACCGCCGTTGCCTTTCACCACTTCGCTGCGGAATGCACCATTGTCGGTGGCGGCCACTGCCCCGCTGAGTGCGGGTTCGCTCGAGCCTGTCGCGCGGATGAATGCCGGTGCGCCGAATGTCACGCGGCGTATGGTGTCCACCTGCGCACCCTTGGCCTTGGCCTCGTCAACGCTCTTCACGCCGGCGAGCCTGGTGCTCAGCGTCTCAAACTTCTTGTCGCGCAACACTTCGGGGCGCAACATGTCTACGACATCGGCTTGCGAGCGGTAGCCTGCGGGGTGAATCTTTTCGATGGCGATCACGAGCAGATGGTCGTTGTTGCCGCACTCATAGAGCGGTGACACCTGACCCACCTTTGCATCGAACACCCAGCGCAGGGCTTCCGTAGTGGCACGGATGCCGGCAATGTTGTGTTCGGAGCTGAAGAGGTCGTTGCGCTCACGCACGGTGAAACCGAATTCCTTTGCATTCTGCTCGATGCCCTCCAGCGTTTGGTTGGCACTCACGAACTGACTGAACTTGTTGTATGCGGCGGAATAAGTTTCCTTGGAGAAGTCGATGCTACGCTTCACGACGGCGGCGACATACTTGTCGACCATGTTCTTGCGGCTAACCACCTGCACAATGATGTTGCCTTGCGTCATGGCGATGTTGCGAATCTCGCCCACTGCCATCGTGTTGAGAGCCTCAAGATATGCCTTCGTGTCGGTATCGATAATCTGCGAGCTTTCATACATCTCCGACGTGAGCCACGTTGAAACGCCATTCTGGCCGTAACGCTTGGCAATGGTGTCGAAAGGAGCACCGGCGTTGAGTGCGTTGTAGATGCTGTCGGCCGACTGGCGTGCGGCATCGAGGCTTTGGTCGAACACTTGTATCTGCTTGTATTCAACAGAGTCGGGCATCAGCGTCTTGCTAATGAGCTTGACAACGTTGAACGTGTTGTCGCTCGTCGTCTCGAATGGAGCTGTGGTTTCCCCCACAGTCATGGAGTCAATCCGGCCTGCTATGTCGCGCGGCATGGCGCTGCGGGTGACCGGTATTCCGGTGTAGGACAGCTGCGACTGTGCCTTGCGCACCACGTCGGCAGGCTCTGCGCCGTCGGCAAGCTGCTGTTGCGCCTCGGTCACGGAGGCCATGATGGCTGCGCGGTCGGCTTCGGAGGGCAGCACTTGGAAGTCAACGTACTTTATGTCGCGGCTCTCGGCATACTGCCTGAAACGCTCTTTCTGCTCGTTGTACTTTGCTTTCAAGTCGGCCTCGCCCGCCTCTACTTCGTTGTCGTTGACAGTGTTGTAGGCAATGGAAGCCAGCACCACCGTGCTTTCCTCGTTCTGACCATCGAATGCCATCTTGGCCTGCACGGGATTGGAGAGCAGGGAGTACGAGAGCAGCGTCTGATACTTAATAGCGAGCAACTGCTGGCGCAACGATTTCTCGATGAATTGCCAGTAGGCGTTTATCATGCGATATTGCTCGGCGACCTCGGGGCTTTGCCCAGCCTCCACTTTCTTGTAGTCGTCGAGGAAGCGTGTGAGCAGCGTCACGTCGAAGCGGCGCGTCTGTTGGTTGACGAAAGGTGTCTGGAGGAGCATCGGGTTAGTGCCCTCGCGGAGCACTCCGCGCAGTTCCTCGTCGGTCACATCAAGCCCGAGCCTGCTGGCTTCATCCTCGATGATGGCGTTGTTCACAAGCGAATTCCACACTTGGTCTTTCGCTTGGTTCAGCTCTTCTTCCGTGAGGTTGTCGCGGCCTTGGGTCATTTTCAGCACCTCCTGGTACTCATCGAGCAGGGCTTGGTATTCCTGGAGCGACACTTTCTTGCCGAGCACTTCGCCGACTTGCATCCGTCGCTCATTGTTGGTGGCCTCGCACGAGCGGAACATCTCCTCGGCGATGAACGCGAAAAGGGCGAGACCGATTATTATAATTAAGGTGACGCCTCTCTTTCTTATTTTTCCTAAAGCTGCCATTGTTATGTGATTGTTTTTTGTTTTGTTCTTGTCTGGTTCGTGGCAGTGGCTTGCGCCCGTCAAGGCGCAAAGCCCATTTTGGTGGGCAAAATTACTAATTTTAAATCAATCGGCCACACAAATTGTGGAAAAAGTGGCAAAAGTGCTATCTGTCATCGGCTTGGGCGGAATGCGCCTGCTCCTTGGTGAGCGTCACGACGAGTGCCCGCGTTGTGGACTTGCCTATCGCGAAGCGGTTGTCGGTGCGTTCGCCCACGAGCCATGCCATTGCCCCCGTAGCATCGAAGAGGGCGAGTTGCCCCTCCCTTTGGAATATGTTTCGCTTGCGGTCGGTGAGATAGTCGCTCACGAGGCGCGAGCCTTTCATGCCAAACGGCACGAAGCGGTCGCCTCGTTCCACAGGTCTCACGGTGAGCGGGAGTTTCACCCGCTCCGCGTCGAGGCAGGCAACGTCGGCCCCGCGCCGTGGGTTGAAGTCGCCGTCTACGGTCTCGTAGGCCAGTTTCAGGCGGCATCCGGCATACACGTAAGTGCCTTCGATGGGCAGGCGCATGGGCTTAGGCTGCACGGCCTTTGGCGCGATGACGATGTTTCCTTGGTGAATGGTGAGCCGCCATGAGTCCGCTTCCACCACGCGCCCCGCCCCGGCATCAAGCATTGTGCCCACGGCCAGTGCCTGCTGGCGACTGAATCCGTAGCGGGAGAGCAGCTCGTGGAGCACGCATTGCAGCGATGGCTGGCTGCGGAGCTGTGCGATGGAGATGGTGATGAATGCCCCGTCGCGGCGTTCCAGTGACGATATTGCGGCAGAAATGGTGCTGTCGTAGACCTTGGCAGCCTCGGCAACGTTGTCCGCAGTCCGCATGATGCACTGCGCCACGCTTGGGTTCACCTCGGCCATGAGGGGCAGTATGCAGAGCCTCACCTTGTTGCGCACAACGTCGGCCACGAGGTTTGAGCTGTCGGTCACATAGTCCTGGCCGCGCTGGCTGAGGTAATCGAGAATGTCGGCGCGGCTCACGCAGAGCAGCGGCCTCACCACGTGGCCGTTTCGCGGACTTATCCCCGTCAGTCCGTGAATGCCCGTACCGCGCATGAGGTTCATCAGGACGGTCTCCACGCTGTCGTCGGCGTGGTGGGCAACGCACACCTCGCCGGCTCCGATGTCGCTGCGGAGGCGGTCGAAATAATCGTAGCGCAGGTCGCGTGCAGCCATCTCAATGCTCACGCCGTGTGCCTCGGCGTATCCCCGCGTGTCGAAATGTGCGATGTGGAACGCCACGCCCTTGGCTTCGCAGAGGCTGCGGACGAATCGCTCGTCGCAGTCGGCCTCATCCCCGCGCAGGTGGAAGTTGCAGTGGGCGGCATCCACGTCGTAGCCCAGTTCGAGCAGCGTTAGCAACAGTGCCACGCTGTCCGCCCCGCCGCTCAGTGCCACGATATGTCGCTGTCCCTTGGAGAGCAGACCGTGGACTTCGATGAACGATGCCACAGCCGACGTTAGGGTGTCGCGCGTCATTCCACGTAAAGCACGAGACCCTTCAGGTATTCGCCCTCCGGATGATATATGTTCACGGGGTGGTCGGCGGGCTGGTGGAGCTGGTGTAGTATGCGGACGCGGCGGCGTACCACCGTGGCGGCCGTGAACACCGCATTGCGGAAGTTGTCTTTCGTGACCACCTGACTGCACGAGAACGTGAAAATCAGTCCGCCGGGCATGATTTTCTCCATTGCCTTGGCATTGAGGCGCGTGTATCCTTTCAGCGCGTTGTGGAGTGCGGCGCGGTGCTTGGCGAACGCCGGCGGGTCAAGCACGATGAGGTCGTATTGTCCCTCGGCCTTGTCGAGGAAGCGGAAAGCGTCGTCGCAGAAAGCCTCGTGGCGGCTGTCGGCGGGGAAGTTCAGCACCACGTTCTGCCTTGTCAGTTCGATGGCTTTCGCACTGCTATCCACGGAGTGTACGAGCGTGGCCTCGCCACGGAGCGCGTAGACGGAGAATCCGCCCGTATAGCAGAACATATTCAGCACTTTCCGGTTTCGTGCGTATCTTTCAAGCAGGCTGCGGTTTTCGCGCTGGTCGATGAAGAAGCCCGTCTTCTGCCCCTTCAGCCAGTCGATGTGGAAGCGCAGGCCGTTTTCCGTGGCCACGTTGTCGCCGCCACCAATGAGAAAACCGTCGGCCTGTGCGATGCCGGCCTTGAATGGCAGTGTGGTCTCGCTCTTGTAGTAGACGTTCGACACGGTGCCGCCCATGACATCGACTATGGCGCGGGCGATGTCGTTGCGCGATTCGTGTATGCCCACGCTGTGGGCCTGCATCACGGCGGTAGCCCCGTAGACATCAACGACAAGCCCCGGGAGGAAGTCGCCCTCCCCATGCACGAGGCGGAAGGCATCGCTGCCGGCCAGACCCGCCGCGCGTCGCATGGTCAGCGCGCCGGCCAGTGCGTTGCGCCAGAAGTCGTAGTCTATCTCGATGTCGTCGAACGAGAGCACCCTCACGGCTATTGAGCCTGCCTGATAGTGTCCCACGGCGATGAAGTCGCCCTCGCTGTCCATCACTCTCACCACGTCGCCCTCGGCCACGCCATCGTCTGTGGCGGCTATTGCGCCCGAGAACACCCACGGGTGGAAGCGCAGCAGGCTCTCTTGCTTGCCGCGCCTAAGATATGCCTTGCGGTACATGTTCCTCTTTTTGCTTTATCAATTCATAATCACCGGTGGCTTCGAGCCTCGCCAACTCTTCGTAGAGCATGATGCACGCCCACGCATCCGTGGCGGCATAGAGCTTCTGCCGCTCGGTGAGCACGTCGGCTTCCCAGTTGGTCAGCTGCTGTCCCTTGCTCACGCGCAGTCCGAAGAAGTTTGCGTAGAGCTTTTGCAGGCTCCTGTCTTCCACGCCAATCTCGCCCACGTGCTCTTGCAGGTCGATGAAGTTGCCGGGCTTGAAGTCGGCAAGTTTGTGCAGCATGAACAGGTCGTCATGGAGCGAAAGCCCCACTTTCGGCACTGTGGTGTCTTCGAGCAGGCGCACGATGGCGGGGGCGAGACCCATATAGTTGAGCCTGAAGAGAAAGCAAATCTCGTGGGTGGCTGCCTGAAGCAGTGCGACGTTGTGTACAACGCCTTTCCTGAACGACGGCCTCGTCTCCGTGTCAATGCCGATCAGGGGTTGCGTGAGCAGGTAGTCGACACCACGTTCGGCCTCGGCTGCGTTGAGCACGACGACGATGCGGCCACCGAAAACAACGCTCGGCAGGCGGCCGATGAGTGCCTTGTCATACTTGCTGTATATCGTTTTTTTCATTGTCTTGCCGGGAATGATGGCCATGCTGCCCACGCGCTGTCGCGTCGCCATACAGCCATACAATTTGCAAAAGTACAAAAAAATGCCGACCCCGCTGCCCTTTCTCCCGATTTTCGCTTTGCGGAGGCCTGTGCGCATGAATTAGGTGCATGGATGGACATCCGGATATTGCGCGGCGGAAAGTGCGCCAGAGGCGGTGGCAATGCCGCATTTGCCGTTAACACAAAAACATCAAAGGGAGGCAATGCGGACGGACTTGCATAACACACTGGCAAACAATGGATTGCAATAAATGCCTCGTTGCGATGCAACGAGGCATAGCTTGAAAACAGCGGAGGCACGCCCGCTTTTTAGTTGCTTATTTGCAGCCATGCTGAAAAGCGCAGCACATGGCCGAAAGCCGTGGGGAACGCCGTCGGACTTGCGGGTTCGGCGGCTGTGCGCGGGGCATTTACTTATAGGTGGCCGTGGCCTCCAGCCGCTGCATTGGATGTCAGTTCGTTTTCAATCCACGCCATGAGTACGCTGACCACATACGCCTGCTCTTCGCTCGTGAGGCTTCGCCTGGCGGGAATCCCGTGCCACTTTGCAAGGCATCCACGGCAGCAACAGCCCGTGGCGTGCTGGGCAACGAACACAGGATGCCCGCGCATGGGTGTCTGCCTGCCGTCGTTGGGAATGACGGCAGGGGCGAGGCGTTTGGCAACGAAGTCCGAAGCGTGCCTGCGTATGGTGGCCATGCCTTTCCTGTCGATGTAGGCTCTGTCGCTCGCAGACAGGTGGAACTTGCTGCGGAAAGCCGACTGCGCCAGCCGTCCGAAGAGTCTGGTGTGGTCGTATGCCGTCCCCCTCGCGGCGTTGTCGTCTCCCGTGTCGTCCGTTTCGCCAAAGAGGCTCGGCTCGACGATGTGGCTTTGCTTGTTCATTGCTGCATGGATGCCCCACAGGCGTGTACTTGTCGCTCGATGTTGCGCCGTTGGTTGCCTCCTTGTCCGTTGCTGTTCTTGCTGTCCGTCTTGCCTGTCCGGCCTTCTGCCCGCGCCTTTACTTCAGTGCCTTGCCGTCAGAAAACGCCTGCCCCACCTTTCCGCCGAGGGCTATGTAGCCGTGGTGTACGGGGTCGAACGTTATCAGTCCCATGCGCTCCACGTCGGGTTTGCCGTCTTCGGCAAGGTATTTCTCGTCGACAAGGATGTTCACTATCTCCGCCACGATGTAGTAGCCGCTTTCCGACTCGTCTATCTTCTGCGTCATGCGGCATTCCATCGTCATCGGAAAGTTGGCGAACAGGGGTGCGTTTACGTTCGGGGCTTTCTCCACCGTCCACCCCGTCTTCTCGATTTTCCTCGGCTCGTTCCTTGCCGAGACTATGCCCACGTAGTCGGCGGCAGTCATTGTCTCCTGCGTGGCAAAGGCTAGTGTGAAGTCGGCGCAGTGGTTCAGGTTCTTGGTGGTGGCGTGGTTGCCCATCGAAATCATCACCTCCTTCATGTCCCATTGGCCGCCCCATGCGGCGTTCATGGCGTTTGCCACTCCGTTCTCGTCGTAAGTGCCGATGATCAGCACCGGTTGTGGAACCATCCACGGCTCCGGTTTAAAACTTTTCATTGCTGTATTCCTTTCTTCTTTGGGTTCGCTTATCGTCTGTTTCAGGGTGTTGCTCTGACGGGCAAGGCTCTTGCCGTGCATTCCGCACAGCGTAATTGGCCGCGCCGTTCCGCTCCGTTCGGGGAGCAATGCTGTGGCCGGATGCCTTGGGCTGACAACTTGCAGCCTGCAATTAAGGGCTGAAGCCCTATGCAAAAATACACTTTTAACTCGAAAAAGTGCCGCACTTTAGCAAAAATTGGCCGTCGGAAACAGAACCGATTCTGCGGTCATGCCGCGCAGGTTTTGCCGCCACACTGCCGGATGCGTGGCGGTCGGGGGCGCAGCAAAGTCCGGAGCACGACAAAAAGAGAGCGGGAGGAAAGTGGCATTGCGCTGCTTTCCTCCCGCTCTCCTTGCCCACGTGGACTTCGGCGGATACCGTTTGCGGGGCTGAAGCCCCGTCGGCCAGGCCCCGTTGCGTCCCCGGGCAGACTATTGTCCGAACGTCATCACTCTGCCTCGGGCTTCATGTTGGTGTAGACATTCTGCACGTCGTCATCGTCTTCGAGCAAGTCCACCATCTTGTTGATGGTCTCGCGCTGCTCCGGAGTGACATCTTTCAGGTCGTTGGGAATGCGGGTGAACTCTGCGCCCGTGACCTCCAGACCCTTGCTTTCAAGATGTTTCTGAATCTCTCCGAAGCTCGACGGCTCGCCGTAGATGGTCACCTCGTCCGTCTCCTCGTCCACATCGTAGTCGTCTTCTACGCCGAAGTCGATGAATTCGAGAATCAGATCGTCCATGTCAACAGCGTCGGTCTTCTTGAAAGTGAACACGCACTTATGGTCGAAGAGGAACGACAGCGAGCCTTGCGTGCCGAGGTTGCCGCTGAATTTGTTGAACACGGCGCGCACGTTGGCCACAGTTCTCGTGGTGTTGTCGGTGGCAGCGTCAACGAAGATGGCTATGCCGTGAGGGCCATATCCCTCGTAGGTCACTTCCTTGTAGTCCTTCTGATCCTTGCCGAGAGCGTTCTTTATGGCCCTTTCGACGTTGGCGTTGGGCATGTTCTCGCGCTTGGCGGTCTGTATGATGGCACGCAAGTGAGGGTTGTTCTCCGGATCCGGCCCTCCGGCCTTTACGGCGATGGCTATCTGTTTCCCAATCTTTGTGAACGTGCGGGCCATGTGTCCCCACCTCTTCAGCTTTGAGGCTTTGCGATATTCAAATGCTCTTCCCATTGAAGTTGTTGTTAACGGAGCTGCGCTCCAAGTTTGTTTGTCAGGTTGGATGTTATTTTCTGCATTACGGCATCTATCTGCTTGTCGGTGAGCGTGCGCTCCTCGTCCTGCAATATGAGGTTGATTGCGTAGCTCTTCTTGCCTTCCGGCAGCTTGTCGCCCTCGTAGACATCGAAGAGGGTGACCCCTTTCAGGAGCTTCTTCTCGGCTTGTCGCGCCGTCTGCTCTATGGCGGCAAACTCCACGGAGGCATCGACGAGCAGCGCAAGGTCGCGGCTTACGGACGGGAACTTGCTCAGTTCGACGAACTCCACGTGGCTCTTGGCCGTGGCTTTCATCAGTGCCGTCCAGTCGAGTTCGGCGTAGTAGACGGGCTTCGACAGTCCGAACGCCTTCAAGATCTTCGGCGCAACGATACCCATTTGGGCAAGCGGCTTGCCTGCACGGGTGTCGATTGCGAGGCCGGCGGAGAACACGTCGCACTGCGTCTTGCGCCTCACCGTGGCGGCCTCGGGCAGTCCGATGCGCCTGAACACGTTGGCGACGTGGGCAGAAAGCTCATAGAACGAGGTGTCTTCGTCGGGGTGTGCCCAGCTGCCCTCCACCCTCTTGCCCGTGAGCCAGAGTGCGAGGTGGCGGCTTTCGTGGTAGGCTGCCATTGGGTTCTCGGCGTTTTTGCGCTCCGGGGTGAACTGGTACACATTGCCAAACTCGAACAGACGCAGGTTGGGGTTGCGCCGGTTGGTGTTGTGGGCGATGCTCTCCAAGCCGCCGAAGAGGAGGGTGCGGCGCATCACGCTAAGGTCTGCGCTGAGGGGATTCATTATCTTCACGCAGCTCTCGGCGGTGTAGGTCTGCTGCATTTCGTAGTACGTCGCCTTGGTGAGCGAGTTGTTCATTATCTCGCCAAAACCTGCGCCGACGAGCTGTTCGCCTACGGCATTGGACTGTTTGTGCTTGCGGTCTTCGTCCGTCGGTGTCACGAGGCAACCTTTCAGCTGCGTGGGAATCTCCACATTATTATATCCGTAGATGCGGAGGATGTCCTCAACGACATCGCACGGGCGTTGCACGTCAACGCGATATGTCGGCACGTGCAGGTCGACGTAGCCCTCGCCCTCGCCCTCGATGGTCATTTCGAGGCTCTGGCAGATGTCCTTTATCTTGTCGCTGCCTATCTCCTTGCCCACGAGCGAGTGAACGTAGTCGTATTCAAGGTGTACGTGCGCCCCGTCGATGGGTTCGGGATAAACGTCCCTAATCTCCATCGACACCTTGCCGCCAGCCAGTTCCTTGCAGAGGATGGCGGCCTGCTTCAGGGCGTAAATGGCTATGTTGGGGTCGGCACCGCGCTCAAACCGGAACGACGCATCGGTGCTCAGGCCGTGGCGGCGTGCGCTCTTGCGAATCCATGTGGGGTGGAAACATGCGCTTTCGAGCACCACGTTGCGTGTCGTTTCATACGTTCCGCTGCCCTTTCCGCCGAACACTCCGGCTATGCACATAGGCTCTTTGGCGTTGCAGATGCTCAGGTCGTGAGGGCCGAGGATGTGCTCCTGTCCATCGAGGGTGATGAACTTCGTGCCCTCGGGCTGCGTGCGCACCACGATCTTGTGGCCTTCCACCATGTCGGCATCGAAGCAGTGCAAGGGCTGTCCGTATGCCATCATAATGTAGTTCGTGATGTCCACGATGTTGTTTATCGGCCTGAGACCTATCGTGCGCAACTTGTCCTGTATCCATTTCGGGCTTTCCTTCACGTCGCAGTCGGTCAGGCTAACGCACGCATAACGCAGGCAGGCCTCCTTGTTCGCTATTTCCACGTCCACGTCGAGGTCGTGGTTGTCCACGGTGAAGGCTTCGCAACCCGGGCGATGGAGAGCCGTCGGCAGTCCGTTGCAGCGCATCCAGGCATACAGGTCGCGCGCCACGCCCCAATGCGAGAGCGCGTCTGCGCGGTTGGCCGTGATGTCAATCTCTATCAGCCAGTCGCTTTCGAGGTTGAAATATTCGGCGGCAGGCTGACCCACGGGAGCGTCGTCGGGCAGCACCATGATGCCGTCGTGGCCCGTGCCGAGGCCAATCTCGTCTTCAGCGCATATCATGCCGCAGCTCTCAACGCCGCGCAACTTCGACTTCTTGATGACGAACTCGCGGTCGCCGTCGTAGAGTACGCAGCCCAAGTCGGCCACCACCACTTTCTGCCCGGCGGCGACGTTGGGCGCGCCGCACACTATCTGGGAGGGCGTTTCGCGCCCCAAGTCCACCGTGGTCACGTGCAGGTGGTCGGAGTTGGGGTGTGGCTCGCACGTGAGCACCTTGCCCACGTAGAGGCCGCGAAGCCCGCCGCGCACGCTCTGCACCTCCTCAAGAGCGTCCACTTCGAGACCCGTCGAGGTGAGCGCATCGCACACCTGTTGCGGCGTAAGGTCGAAATCGACGTACTCTTTGAGCCATTTGTATGAGATGTTCATAGCTGTGAATCTTGTATTGCTATAATGGAATAATGGCGCAAAAGTAATACTTTTCCAGCGTTTAGCCAAATTTTTTGCCATCAACCCCTATCTGCGGTCTGGCCGTCAAGGCGAATTGTGGGTTTGGGACGACCGACTGGGGGTTATCTTTTGGGTGTTAGGGGGTTATGCTTCACGCGGCTTCACTCTGTGCAGGAAAGGACAGGGCATTCAGCAGCAACCGACATCGACAGGAAATGGGGGAAATCTCGCCCGGCAAAGATTCACGATTACGCCCCGCACAAGGCACACAGCGAAGCCCCGCCCGACTGCCTCCGCGCAACACACAGGCACTCAACGATTTACAAAATGCCTTATTGGCCTCCAATAAGGCATTAATTGCAACGCAATAAGGCATTAATTGGACTCCAACGAGGCATCCGTTGCAATGCAATTAGGCATCCGTCGCAATGCGACGAGGGCTGAGCCACAACCGCGCGGGGTTGGCGGAGTGGCGTTTTGCGCAAAGACAAGGGCAACCGAATGCCGTTGTTGGTGGCATCCGGTTGCCCTGTTCTTATCTGTCGCCTGCGCTTTCGCGCTGCTACTGCCTTGCCTTTTCGTACCATTCGCGCAGCACCCCGCGCGGCGTTCCAAGCTCCACAATTCTGTCGAGCGTGGCCTTTGCGTCCGATTTGCGCCCCATCCGCAGTTGCACGTCGGCCAGAGAGAGCAGCAGGTCGGCATCGCTTGGCCTGCGGCGGACGGCTTCTTCCCAGTCGTCGAGCGAGGCGGCGAGTGCCCCCATGTCGCGTTCGAGGCTCGCCCTTGATGCGTATGCCACCGCGCTGTCGGGGAACATCTCCACCATGCGGTTCATCTCGTCGAGGGCTTCGGCCTGCTTGTCGCGCATGATGAGCGTGTTCGACAGTCCGATGCGCGCCTCAAGGTTGTAAGGCGTGATGCGCAGCAGGGCGCGGTAGTCGGCCTCCGCCAGTCCGTATCGCCGCATCTTGTTGTGCGCGAAGGCGCGGAAGAAGAGCGCGGCGGGGTTGTCCGGCTCCTTTTCGAGCACGAGGCTGTACTCCTCGGTGGCGTAGTCCCACTGCCCAAGCTCCATGTTCACGGCGGCCTTCCGCAGGTGCAGGTCGGTGGAGTAAGGCGAACGCGCTATCTCCCGACGCAGCGTGTTGAGCGAATCGCTCCATTGTTGCGTTGTCTGCGCCGTTGCCGCGCACGCCGACAGGGCGACCATTGCGAGCATCGCAGCGCGCGGCTTCATGCTCATGCCTTCGCGATGAAGTCGGCAATCCATGCGCCCACGGCCTTCGTGCCGTAGTGCGCGCCGCCCTCCACCTGTATTTCCGGCGTGCGCACGTTGGCTTCGAGCGATGCGTCGACGGCGCGGCGGACGAGCGCGCCCTCTTCCTTCAGGCCGAAATGCTCCAGAAGCATGGCGGCGGAGAGTATCTGCGCCAGCGGGTTGGCAATGTCCTGGCCCTTTGCCTGCGGCCACGAGCCATGCACAGGCTCAAACACCGGGGTGCTTTCGCCCGTCGATGCCGACGGCAGCAGACCCATTGAGCCGGATATGCAGCTGCCCTCGTCGGTGAGGATGTCGCCGAACGTGTTCTCCGTCACCATCACGTCGAAGAACGTCGGCTCTGTTATCATGCGCATGGCGGCGTTGTCCACGAACATATAGTCCACGCGGACATCCTTGTTTTCCTCCGCCATCTCCTTGGCGACCTGCCTCCACAGGCGGCTTGATGCAAGCACGTTGGCCTTGTCAACCACCGTGAGGTGGCCGTTGCGGCGGCGTGCGTAGTCGAAGCCCACGCGGAGGATGCGCTCCACTTCAGGACGCGTGTAGAGGTTGGTGTCGTATGCCTTGTCGTTGTCCTGATATTTCTCGCCGAAATACATGCCACCCGTCAGCTCGCGGATGCACACGAAGTCGGCCCCCTCCACAAGCTCGGCGCGCAGCGGCGACTTGTGCAGCAGGCACTTGAACGTCTGCACCGGGCGTATGTTGGCGTAGAGGCCGAGCTTCTTGCGCATGGCCAGCAGCCCCTGTTCGGGGCGCACCTTGGCCGTGGGGTCAAGGTCGTACTTGGTGTCTCCCACTGCGGCGAAGAGCACGGCATCGGCCCTTTTGCACGTCTCAAACGTGGCTTCGGGGAACGGGTCGCCAACGGCTTCGATGGCCGCAGCCCCGCAAAGGGCCTCCTCGTAGCTGAACTCATGGCCGAACTTGGCCGCTATTGCGTCGAGGGCGGCCTTGCCCTGCTCCATTATCTCCGGCCCAATGCCGTCGCCGGGCAGCACTGCTATCTTCAGTCTCATGTCGTTTGTATGTGTTTGTCGTTTGTTTCCTCTATTATGTTGAGCATCTTGAATGTTGCCTTGATGGCCGCTTCGGTCTGGTCGGCATCGAGACCGCGCGTGCGCAGGGGCTTGTCGCCGTTGCGCCACGTTATCACCGTCTGCACGAGGGCATCCGTGCGCCCTCCCGGCGGGATTGTCACGGCGTAGTTTTCAAGCGTGGGGAATGTCTTCCCGAGCGATTCGCGGTAGATCTTCCGCAGGGCTTTCACGAATGCGTCATACTGTCCGTCGCCCGTGGAAGTGGCCTCGTAGTCCGTCCCGTTGATGCGCACTTTCACGCTGGCCATTGGCTTCAGGCCGTAGGACGAGGAGACAACGTAGTTCACGAGCCTCACCTTGTCGTCCGGGACGGAGTGTTTCAGCACGTCGCTGACGATGAACGGCAGGTCTTCCTGCGTCACAAGTTCCTTGCGGTCGCCGAGTTCGGTGATGCGCTCCGTGATGCGCTGCGTCTGCTCGGGGGTCAGTTCAAGCCCCAGCTCTTGCAGGTTGCGCGCAATGTTGGCCTTTCCGCTGTTCTTGCCGAGGGCGTATTCGCGCTTGCGTCCGAAGCGTTCGGGCACGAGGTCGTTGTAGTATAGCTTCGCCTTGGAGTCTCCGTCGGCGTGAACGCCTGCCACTTGCGTGAACACGTTTTCCCCCACGATGGGCTGGTTTGGGGCGATGGGTATGCCGGAATAGTTCTCCACAAGACGGCTCAGGGGGTTCAGCTCGTCCTCGCGGATGCTCGTGAGGGCATGGAACTGGTCCTTCAGAATCACCTGTACGCTTGACAGCGGAGCGTTGCCGCAGCGTTCCCCCAGCCCGTTAACGGTCACGTGCAGCCCCTTCGCGCCGCAGAGCACGGCGGCGAGCGAGTTGCTCACGGCGAGGTCGTAGTCGTTGTGCGCGTGGAAGTCGAAGTGCGCCCCGGGGTAACGCTTCTGCATCTTGCGGAAGAACTCAATCACTTGGAGCGGGTTCAGTATGCCGAGCGTGTCGGGGAGCATGAAGCGTCGTATGGCCGTATGGCGCAGAGCGTCCACCACTTGATAGACGTATTCGGGCGAATCTTTCATGCCGTTGCTCCAGTCCTCTAAGTAGAGGTTCACCGATATGCCGCGCTCCGTGGCGTAGTCAACGCACCGCTGTATGTCGGCGATGTGCTCCTCGGGCTGCTTGTGCAGCTGTCCGAGGCAGTGCTTCAGCGAGCCTTTGGCAAGAAGATTCACCACCTTGCCCCCGCAACTGGCTATCCAGTCAATCGAACGGCCGCCGTCCACAAAGCCCAGCACCTCCACGCGGTCGAGCTTTCCGACCTCTTTCGCATAGCGGCAAATCATCGACACCGCCTCGCGCTCGCCCTCGCTGACGCGCGCGGAGGCCACCTCCACGCGGTCAACGTTTACGTCGTTGAGCAGCTTGCGGGCAATGACGAGCTTCTCGTGCGGCAGGAACGACACGCCGCTTGTCTGCTCGCCGTCGCGCAGCGTGCTGTCCATTATCTCCACGAAGGGCGGTATGCGGCTGTAGGAGCTGTTCACTTGTTGTGCCGTTCCCATGCCTCTATCTTGTCCTTGCTAGCCACGAGGAAGTCGATGTCGTCCTGCCCGTTCATCAAGCAATGCTTCTTGTACCCGTTTATTTCAAACCGTTCGCTGCGCCCCGTGGCCTTGTTGGTCACGATCTGCCTCGGAAGGTCCACTTCCACGAGCGTCTTCGGGTCGGCGGCGATGGAGGAGAACAGTTCTTTGAGGAACTCCTCGCTCACCACTACGGGCAGCACGAAGTTGTTAAGCTCGTTGTTCTTGTGTATGTCGGCAAAGAAGCTGCTTATCACCACGCGGAATCCGTAGCCCGCTATGGCCCATGCGGCGTGCTCGCGGCTGGAGCCTGAGCCGAAGTTCTTCCCCGCCACGAGTATGCACCCGCCGTAGGTGGGGTCGTTGAGCACGAAGTCGGGGCGCGGATTGCCGTTCTCGTCGTACCGCCAGTCGCGGAAGAGGTTGTCGCCGAAGCCGGCCTTGTCAGTGGCTTTGAGGAATCGGGCGGGGATTATCTGGTCTGTGTCCACGTTCTCCAGAGGCAGTGGCACGCAGGTGCTTGTTATGACGTCGAATTTCTGTTTCATCGCTGTTACATTAATGTGCGTGGGTCGGTTATCACTCCCGTGACGGCGGCTGCGGCGGCCATGAGCGGCGAGGCGAGTATGGTGCGTGCCCCGGGGCCTTGCCGTCCCTCGAAGTTGCGGTTGCTGGTGGATACTGCATACTTGCCCGCCGGCACCTTGTCGTCGTTCATTGCGAGGCAGGCCGAGCAGCCCGGCTGGCGTATCTCGAATCCGGCCTCGGCAAGGATGCGGTCTATTCCCTCCTCGCGTATCTGCCTGTCCACCGCCCACGAGCCGGGCACGAGCCATGCCACCACGCCCTCCGCTTTCTTCCTGCCGCGCGCGATGGAGGCGAAGGCGCGGAAGTCCTCTATGCGCCCGTTGGTACATGCGCCGAGGAACACGTAATCGATCGGCTTTCCGAGCAGCTTCTCGCCCGGGGCGAAGCCCATGTATTCGAGCGACTTCAGGAACGAGGCGCGCCCTGCCTCGTCGATGCTCTCTGCCGTGGGTATGGCCGATGTGACCGCCATGCCCATGCCGGGGTTCGTGCCGTATGTCACCATCGGCTCAATCTCGGCGGCATCGAACGTCAGTTCCTTGTCGAACACGGCATCGTCGCCGCTGCGAAGCTCGCGCCAGCGTGCCACGGCGGCATCCCACTCCGCGCCCTGCGGGGCATACTGCCGACCCTTGATGTAGGCAAACGTCGTCTCGTCGGGGGCTATGAAGCCGCCGCGTGCGCCCATCTCTATGGAGAGGTTGCAGAGCGTGAGGCGGCCTTCCATGCTCATGTCGCGCACCACGCTGCCCGCATATTCCACGAAGTAGCCCGTGGCTCCCGAGGTGGTGAGGCGCGACATGAGGAACAGTGCCACGTCCTTGGGCGTCACGCCCTTGGCGAGCTTGCCCTCGATGGATATGCGCATCGACTTCGGCTTCTGCTGGAGTATGCACTGCGAGGCCAGCACCATCTCCACCTCGCTCGTGCCGATGCCGAACGCCACCGCCCCCACTGCGCCGTGGGTGGACGTGTGCGAGTCGCCGCAGACTATTGTCATGCCCGGCAGCGACAGTCCCTTTTCGGGGCCTACGACATGTATTATGCCGTTGTCGGGCGACATCATGCCGTAGTGCGACAGCCCGAACTCACGGGCGTTGGCCTCGAGCGTCTCCACCTGATGGCGCGAAACGGGGTCTTCGATGGGCTTGTCCTGGTCGTGCGTGGGCGTGTTGTGGTCGGGCATACAGTAGATGCGCTCCGGCCGCAGGCAGCGCAATCCGCGCTGGCGCAGTCCGTCGAAGGCCTGCGGCGAGGTCACCTCGTGGCAGTAGAGGCGGTCGATGTACAGCTGGCATGGCCCGTCGTCGATGGCCTGCACCACGTGGCTGTCCCATATCTTGTCGAAAAGAGTGTTCATTTTGTGCTTGGTGTTTATTTCCTGAATTTGTTGATGCAGTCTATGTAGGCTTCCACCGAGGCCGTCACTATGTCGGTGTTTGCCCCGAAACCATAGTAGACGCTGCCGTCGTGCTCCACTTGCATGTGTACCTTGCCCACGTCGTCGGAGCCTTTGCTTATGGCTTGGATGGTGAATTCCTTCAGCGTCATTTCCTTGCGGATGATGCGCTTCAGTGCCTTGATGGCCGCGTCCACGGGGCCGTTGCCCGAGGACGACTCCTCAAACTTCTGTCCCGAGATGTCGAGGCCTATGCTGGCCACGCTCCTCACGCCCATGCCCGTGGTCACTTGCAGGTAGTCGAGCTTCACGGAGTGGCTCTCGGCGGTGTCCGCCCCGGCAAGCATGAGGATGTCATCGTCGGTCACTTCCTTCTTCTGGTCGGCCAGACGGAGGAACTTCTGGTAGATCTTGTCCACCGTCTCCTCGTTCGTCACGGTGATGCCGAGCACCCCAAGGCGATATTTCAGCGCGGCGCGGCCGGAGCGTGCAGTGAGCACGATGGAGTTGTCGTCCAGTCCCACGTCCTTGGGGTTCATTATTTCGTAAGTCTGCACGTTCTTCAACACGCCGTCCTGATGGATTCCACTGGAGTGGGCAAAGGCGTTGCGCCCCACCACTGCCTTGTTAGGCTGCACGGGCATGTTCATCAAGCTCGACACCATGCGGCTCGCGGGGTAGATCTTCGTGGTGTTGATGTTGGTGTCGATGCCAATCTCGCGGTGGCACTTCAGTATCATGGCAACCTCTTCGAGCGATGTGTTGCCGGCGCGCTCGCCTATGCCGTTCACGGTCACCTCCACCTGCCGCGCCCCGTTCAGCACGCCGCTGAGGGTGTTGGCCGTGGCCATGCCGAGGTCGTTGTGGCAGTGGGTGGAGATTATTGCGCGGTCGATGCCGTCGACGTGCTCCATCAGATACTTTATCTTCGCACCGAATTCCGACGGCAGGCAGTAGCCCGTGGTGTCGGGTATGTTCACCACCGTGGCCCCGGCCTTTATCACCGCCTCCACCACGCGGGCCAGATACTCGTTGTCGGTGCGTCCGGCATCCTCTGCGTAGAACTCCACGTCTTCGACGTAGCGGCGGGCATACTTCACGGCGGCCACGGCGCGTTCCACGATTTCGTCGCGGTTGCTGTTGAACTTATATTTTATGTGCTCGTCGCTCGTGCCGATGCCGGTGTGTATGCGCTTGTGCTTGGCGTAGCGCAGGGCATCGGCGGCCACGTCGATGTCTTTCTCCACGGCGCGCGTAAGGGCGCAGATGGTGGGCCACGTCACGGCCTTTGATATTTCGATCACGGAGTTGAAGTCGCCTGGGCTGGAGATGGGAAAGCCCGCTTCGATTACGTCTACGCCGAGCTGTTCGAGCATCTTGGCCACCTGAATCTTCTCAACCGTGTTGAGCTGGCAGCCGGGCACCTGCTCGCCGTCGCGCAGCGTTGTGTCGAAAATGTAAAGTCTTTCGCTCATATCTTTTTGTCTTTGGAGTTGCTTATAAAACCAAAAGACCTTTCCCACCCGTGGAGTGAGAAAGGCCTGACACTTTGTTTGTATATGGTCATGCGCTATATGTCCCACTCCCGTGCGTCCGCGAAAGTCGGATAATGTTAAGGGTAAGCGATAGACCAATGTATGTCATGTCTTGATGGCTTGTTGTTTTCGGCTGCAAATATAGTGCATTTATTTCATGCGCACAAATAAATCGTAAGTTTTTGAGGCCAAAATGTGATATTTTTGTTTGCTGGGGCGCAGATGAATGATTGTTTTCCCAAAATGCAAGGAAGAATCCTCCGCCCCCTCGCGGCGGATGGCTGGGGCTGCCCGCAGGGCGACTTCGCGCCCTTGGCCAATGGCGGGCGCATGGTTGCAAATGTGCAACTAAAAAGCGGGCGTGCCTCCGCTGTTTTCAACAGCTGCCTTATTGCGTCGCAACGGAGGCCGCATTACGCTCCAATTAATGCCGTTTTGGAAGCCAACGAGGCATCCATTGCAACCCATTGTCTGTCAGATTGTTGTGCAAGGGCATTCGTTTCAATCCCATTAACATATTTAACTTAACGGAAGC
>CAZURD010000003.1:40574-44251 GCA_964623445.1 uncultured Prevotella sp.
TGTTGTGCAAGGGCATTCGTTTCAATCCCATTAACATATTTAACTTAACGGAAGCTCGCTGCCCCACAGTCGCACAACGTGCGCGCCGACATTGCGGCGACAGAGGCCGAAAGGGGCAACGCGGCTGTAGGCGTTGCCATGCCCGCGAGGCGCGGCAACGCCATCCCGATGGCCTCGGCCAAACCAGGGCATCTCCTTAACGTTTAACGATTGATAAAAACGTGCGCCACATTTTGCAAATCAGCCGAAAAAGGATTAACTTTGCAAAGGGTGCGACCAAGAAACGGCATACGCCGCAGGCCGCGCCTACATTCACAGAAGAACCAAAACAAAACACTGCACCCTATGAAGACAAACTATGAAATCCGCTATGCGGCCCACCCCGAGGACGCAAAGAGTTACGACACCAAGCGCATACGCCGCGACTTCCTCGTGGAGAAGCTCTTCGCCGCCAATGAGGTGAACATGGTCTACTCCATGTACGACCGCATGATTGTCGGCGGGGCAATGCCCACCGACGAGCGGCTCAAGCTCGAAGCCATCGATCCGCTCCGCGCAGAGCACTTCACCACGCGCCGCGAAATCGGCATCTACAACGTGGGCGAAGGCGAGGGACAAGTGACCGTGGGCGACGAGACGTTCACCCTCGGCTACAAGGAGGCCCTCTACATCGGGCGCGGCGACCGCGATGTCTACTTCAGCAGCTGCGACGCGGAGAAGCCCGCCAAGTTCTACTTCAACAGCGTCACGGCGCACACCGCCTATCCCTGCCGCAAAGTCACAAAGGCCGATGCCGTGGTGGCGCACATGGGTTCGCTCGAAATGAGCAACGAGCGCGACATCAACAAGATGATCGTCAGTCAGGTGCTGCCCACCTGCCAGCTGCAAATGGGCATGACCGAACTGGCACCGGGCAGCGTTTGGAACACGATGCCTGCACACACCCACAGCCGCCGCATGGAGGCTTACTTCTACTTTGAGGTGCCCGAGGGCCAGGCCGTGTGCCACTTCATGGGGCAAATAGACGAGACGCGCCACATCTGGATGAAGAACGACCAGGCCGTGCTCTCGCCCGAGTGGAGCATACACAGCGCAGCCGCCACGCACAACTACACCTTCATTTGGGGCATGGGAGGCGAAAACCTCGACTACGGCGACCAGGACTTCTACGAAATCACCGACCTGAAGTGAACCGAAACGCAGCCGACAAAAGTCAAGACGAGCAAGAATAAACAGAAAAGCAATGACAAACCTATTTTCACTTGAGGGCAAGAACGCCTGGATAACGGGTGGAGCCTACGGCATAGGCTTCAACATCGCCAAGGCCTTCGCGGCCGCCGGAGTCAAGAACATAATCTTCAACGACCGCCACGAGGAGACCCTCCAACGCGGATACGAGAACTACAAGGCCGCCGGCATAGAGAACGTACACGGATACCTCTGCGACGTGACGAAGGAAGACGACGTGAAAGCCCTCGTGGAGCGAATCCACAAAGAGGTGGGACAGATTGACATCCTCGTGAACAACGCCGGCATCATCAAGCGCATACCCATGCACGAGATGACGCGCGAGGAATTCCAGCAGGTGATAGACATCGACCTCGTTGGCCCATACATCGTGTCTGCGGCAGTGCTGCCCGAGATGATGGAACGCCGCGAGGGCAAGATCATCAACATCTGCTCAATGATGAGCGAGCTGGGACGCGAAACGGTGTCGGCCTACGCCGCCGCCAAGGGCGGACTGAAGATGCTCACTCGCAACATATGCTCGGAGTACGGCGAATACAACATCCAGTGCAACGGCCTCGGCCCGGGCTACATCGCCACGCCGCAAACAGCCCCGCTGCGCGAGCGGCAGGCCGACGGCAGCCGCCACCCGTTCGACAGCTTCATCTGCGCCAAGACGCCGGCCGGACGCTGGCTCGACCCGGAGGAACTGGGAGGACCGGCAGTGTTCCTCGCCTCGCACGCCTCCGATGCCGTGAACGGACATATACTATATGTGGACGGAGGCATACTCGCCTACATCGGCAAGCAGCCCTGAACACGGCAGCACAACGCACGCAACGCATAGCCCGCGCCTGAGCAACACGCCCCGGCGCGGGCTTTTTCGTGCCATCACGCGCACAAGGCGACAGGACAGCCACAGCGCATGGCCAATTTGGGAACAATCGCGTCCACCCGTCTCCCGCTTTCTTTTACGGGGGACAAATCATTTCAAAAAACTTTAAAACGTTTGTCGGCCACAGCTTTATTTCGTAATTTCGTTGGCAAAAGCAACGGCAGCGAGACACAAAGGCGCAAACGCCGCACACTCACGAACGCAAAGCAAGACTAAGGACAACCAACACTGATATAAGAATGGACAAACATAATGGCAACTACTGTGTGATACCCGCCGGTGGCAAGGGACGCAGGCTGTGGCCATGCAGCCGCGACCGCAAGCCCAAGCAGTTCATCGACTTCTTCGGCACAGGGCGCACACTGCTGCAATCCACCTACGACCGCATGGCCGGCATCGTGCCGCCAGGCAACATCATCGTGTCAACCACGGTGGAATATGCCGACTTCGTGCATGAACAACTGCCCGACGTGCCGCACGAAAACGTGCTCCTCGAACCCATCAACCGCAACACCGCGCCCTGCGTGGGCTGGGCCGTGGCCGAAATCATGCGACGCGACGCGGAAGCCAACGTCATCGTGACCCCGGCAGACCAAGTGGTGCTCAACGAGGCGGCATTCGCCACCGACGTGGCACGCGGCTTCGACTTCGTGGCAACGCACGACGCGATACTCGCCTTGGGCGTGAGGCCGACGCGCCCGGAGCCGGGCTACGGCTACATACAGGCAGGCGAGCCTACGGGCACGCAGGGAGTGGCGCAGGTGAAGTCGTTCACGGAAAAGCCCTCACGCGAATATGCCAAGCTGTTTATGAAGAGCGGGGAGTTCCTCTGGAACACAGGGCTTTTCCTCGCAAGCGCGGACAAGTTCTACCGCAACTTCAAACGCCTCTTCCAAGACATACACCGCGACGGCATCGCGCCCGAAAAGCGCACCGTGGAGGACACACTGACATTCGTCGGCAAGCACTATGCCTCCTACCCCAACATCTCGATGGACATAGCGACGCTCGAACGCAGTGGCTGCGTCTACGTGATGAAATGCGACTTCGGCTGGGCCGACATCGGCACGTGGCACTCCATATACGAGCACATGAGCAAGGGCAAGGGCGACAACGTGGTGATAGACTCCGACGTAATCATGGAAGACTGCCACGACAACGTGGTGAAGCTGCCCAAAGGCAAGCTGGCCGTGATCAACGGGCTTGAGGGTTACATCGTGGCCGAGGGCGACGGCGTGCTCCTCATCTGCAAGAAAGGCGACTCGTCGGCACTCGTCCGCAAGTATGTGAGCAAGCTGCAAATGGAGCGGGGCGATGCCCTCGGCTGACAAGCGTCCCACCGGCAGTTGCCTTGCACTTGCCCATGGAATCCAAGTATTCGTCAGACCGTATTATGGACATTCAGTAAATGTCCATAAAAAATTAAGATGGCATATAAAGGATAGAGTGTAATCACCTACTACCATTGGCAATCATGCCATCGGGATTGGCGCACTCCAAACGGGCAGCAAACAAAAGCGGGAAGAAGCAAGCGAAACCGTTTGCCTCTTCCCGC
>CAZURD010000004.1:0-23413 GCA_964623445.1 uncultured Prevotella sp.
GTATTGCACCATTATTCGAAGATGATTTTTGGGTGACACGTTGACGAAGTCAGGTATTATTTAATAATCTTGTCAAGTAACTTCTAACGATTTTAGGCATTAGTGGAAATTTGAAAACATTTTTATCGGCAATGATTATTGTGTGTTCCTTGGCACGACTTGTTGCGACGTTGAACAAATGGTTCTCTAACGATCGAATTAAAGAAGTATTTGGAATAAAGAAAATAGAAATATCCGAAGTCAGTCCTTGAACACGTGCGACGGTTTCTATGATGACCTCATTTGCAAGTCCAAGCCGAACAGATATTGCCTGTTGCAGCATTCTCGTTGTTTTTCTCAGGCATGTAAGCACGGCTATTTTGACATCTTTATTATCCATCAAAAGACATCCTACAATATAAGTTGTCAAATCCAAAGCGAATTGAGGAGCAGGGTCACTTGGAGGCATATCTGTCAATATTAGAGTTGGGCCACCATTGTCTGACAATATCTTCTCTAAAGAAGGATATGGTTTGACGGGATTGTTAACTGCGGATCTTAAAGTGTTATTATAAAACAAGCCTGTATATTCTGCCGCACGTTGTCCAAACCTGAATGCTTTCGTCAGTTGATATACTGGATATGAAAAAGCAGTGCTTATTGTTTCAAGTCCATTAATTAAAGGTTCAAATTTATTTGAGCGAACTCTATTCTCGTTCAATGCGACTACCGGGGAAAGTTGTGCGGTGTCTCCAACCCAAAGATTGTGGATGCCCATCCTTTTCGCAGCTGCAAACATTGGTAATAAGGCCTGGCTCGCTTCATCGAGAATAACGAAATCAAATGCCCCATCGTATGTTTGTTGGGCAGCAAAACCACTCGTTATATAAAAAGTTGCCAAGACTGCACAGCCATGAATTGGCAATATTTCTTTTAGATTCCGTAAATTCGGCAATTCGTGTTGTTCATCTACGGTCATGTTGGATTTCATTATCTGTCCTGCATCCAACAAAGCTTTCATAGAATCTTTTTCCGCTATTTCTATTAAAGCTCGGTTGGTTAGAGCGGTGATAAGTACAGAGTGACCTTGCATGCATAGATGGGAACAGATTTCCGATATCAGCCTTGTTTTGCCAGTACCAGGAGGCCCCTGCAATATTATAGTATCATGTAACCGCATTTGCCCCAAGATATATTGTGAAGCATTTTCATTCTTGATGAGATTATATTTTGGTTGTTTATTCTCAAATTTTTTGTCTAAAATGGATTGAATTCCAATGCTATTGTTGTCTTGTGCTATCCTATACAAGTTAGCTAAATATTCGATAGGAGGTCTATCAGGCCCAAAGACTAGCATTGCTCCTGAAGCTTGGTTGATATATCTGGCAAAATCATTATCAATTCCCCTAAAACCTCCTAGGACAAAACCTTTTTCTTTAGATTTAGAGTACCAAATACAAATGGCTTGAGTTCCTTTGATTCTTTTCTTAAATAGATCTTCATAAGTCACATCATCCCACGTCCTGTAATCTTGAAGTTCGGATGGTATATACATAGAATAAATGTATTCTCCTTTTCTTGGAAAAGTTCTCGTTCCACGGAACTTTACAATCATTTCCCCCCTTCTCTATTTTCAAGAAAATGCCAACAAACAACTCTTCCGATGTATTAAGGAGATAACTTGCACAGGCTGAGAACTTTTTTTCATAATTCTCAGTAACTGCGCATAATTCCATGTTTAAGAAATTAGAATATTGTTCTCGACTATATTCCATTACATTATTTTGGCAATTCAATTGAAGATGGCCTTGGTAATTCACCAGTATTATTCTCAGGAGCCATAAATCTTTCCCAACGTCCAATTAGCACTGGCTTGAAAGAGTTAAAATCTATCTGTAGTCCATCGAAATAATATAAAACTTGTGCAATGTCAGTTATGTGTTGCAAACTATCAATATTTGATGTAGAAAAACGAATAGTAATATTTTCTTTTGACTTAAGTATATTACGGAGAGGTATCGTCCCTATTCCGGTAGAAGTGTTTACCACCAACATACTATTTGGTTTCATTAATTGCATCCAGTCGGATGCATTGAGGCGCGTGGATATTCCACTCTTGTTGCTTCTTATTACTATCGGACATTCTTGTCCGTCTTTTGTGACTCCGTTTATGGAAGTCCAACCATCCCAATCAGCGTGAGTAATGTCAAAACCACTTGATTTCAATGCAGAAAGAGCGGCCTCCTTGGCTTCTATTAGTGCATCCCTCTTTTGTTCATCAAGCAAACCGGTAAACGAACCGTCTTCTCCTGCAATCACCGCACTGTCCGAATTAACGATGTTTGATTCGTTGGGAGTTTCAGGCATTTTAGGCAATAGTGCGACGTTGAACCCTTTCTCTTTTAGATAATCCCGGACTTCAGCAATATCAGGAATCTGAATTGTTGTTGCAAGTGTTGAACGATCATTCGATGGTATTGATAACATCTTAGCTAAATCTGTTAGCATCAGGTCTAAGATAGCAGGCGTAAGACTTTTGCCAACATAGTGGAAGCACGAGCTTTCAACGTTTACATAAGTCTTTTTTTCTATCTTTTCTCCTCCATAGGACAGCAAAATTCTCTCATTTTTCTCGAATGAGATTTCTTTTTCGATTCTTTCCTTTATTTTCACAAGCCTATCATCATATTCTGAACTTGTAGCTTCACGACCCACCGAAATTAGAGCTATAAAGTCGCATTTTTTTACAAGATCTTTCTTAAAGCCGTCATCAGACTCTTTTCCGATAAACTCAGGAACGAAATTATTTATAAATCGAACGCCCAAAGCACACATGAAATGTACAAATCGGTTGCTCCTTAGTTCAACTTGCTTACCACAATAGACTTGATTCTTTATGTCTAATTTTCCCAAATCGACAGATACTAACACCAATTGCGATGGGAACTTGAATTTACGCTCAATCGATAATGTTTTATGAGTTTTACCCCATTCAGCTACCTCATTCCAATCAGAAGTTCCTTCCTGTATGTCGAAATTGCTTAACTCTTGATAAAGCATTCCTATGCGATCCATATTAGCCTTTAATGAATCTACATCATTGAGTATATTTTCAAGAATATTTAGGCACTCTGAGAGAGAAATTTTCGTCTTGAAAGGCAAATACTTTCTCCATGTCTCATGGATATGCGAATCAATGTCAAGCACAGGAAAATAATGGCCACACAGTTTTATATTAAATTCCGTGTTCTCCAAAATGTCTTGTACTTTCCCCAATTCACCAGTCGTTGTAGGCAATAGCGCATAATTCTTGATAGCCCAAGGAAGAAAGTTCTGACCGAGATAGCCATAACCAGAAAGCAAACAGTCCTTATACCATCCCATACCTGTATGGGCGTGAATAAAATCATCGTCCTTGCTTAGAAATATTTTTTCTTTCAATATAGCGTTCCATGCAATTCTGTTTAAGCTAAAATCTGTTTTTTGAAAGCTAACCAACGGGCAAAACATAACTGTAACAGAGGGTATGTTTTGTACATAGAATTTCCGAGAGTCTAGATTCCATGTCTTATATTCAATCCTTTTAGCTCGTGAAATATAAGTTGATAACACGTTTATATATATATATGTATTATCATCAAGAGTGAGGCTACTTATTTGAATCTTATCATTGACTCCTATTCTTTTAAAGAATAACGCCCACTCCAAAGGGTCATCGCCGTCCCGTATATAATTAGAAGATATGAATACGTCGAGAGTGCATTCAAAATCCACTTTGACATTAGTGCCATAGTCTGTAGTAAGGAACAAGGCGGAAGGTGAATATAATTCGCCCTTTGAAGAAAGCACTAACAAATATGGAATATCAGACCATTTTGATAAGTTGTCCAAAACATTCTCTTTTTTGTATGCATCAAAGATGAATTGCATTACCTCAATAGCGTTATCTTTATTTATACCGCCATCAGTACAAAAAACATTTTTTATCACTGACAAAGCGGACATCTCCGCTACCCCCAATTCTTTCAACCATTCATTGTAGCAGGGGGGGGGGAAGCAGAGTTAACAATTTAGATGAAAGAAACTTAGCGTCTTTTGTGATATCTTTCTCATCTCTGAACTTAGAAGGGAAGAATAGCTTTTTAGGACATTCCAATTTGCCATTTTCATCAATTAGTATTTTGCTGTAGGAAAGCATTTGTTTGACCTCATTGTCAAATGAAGAATACAAACCTCTCAAAAAAACAAGAAATTTTGAGAGTGCTCTTTCATCAAAGGACGAAAAATAATCCCCTGCCTTTTCTATCAAATGCAGCAAGTCAATCTTCGTAACTTCTCTAATGCCATATTGCGAAAGAAAGATCTTGGTATCATTATTTACCAACTTAGACGATGCTCTGGTTATCCCAAGTAAACAAGAAATGATTTTATCGAATTTCATAGATGACATTGCTTCACTCAGTCCAATCTCATCAATGAGTATGTCAGACACTTTCAACAACTTTGTTCGTCCTTTGTTAGGGATAAAAGCTACATTACCGACAGCTTCACCCATTGCAAGGTTATACACCTCACCTAAATTCTTTTTAGACACTTTAACGGGTGGCAATACCTTATAATAAAAGGAATTTGACATCGATAGTGTAGCAATCCATTCCAAATATAGTTTGGGAATAGAGCCTATTACTATTTTGTTCCATTCGGCATCATCATTCAAATGCTGCCTACCTGCATCTGTTATGAAGTTGGCATTTACCAAAAATGGGAAGCCAAACTGATATGATGTCGGAAGGTATGTGTATAACACACTTTCATTGACTGGCTGAAAAGTACCTTTCTCGTCAAGACATATTGCAAACGCAATATCGAAAGAAGATGCATCCTGTAGTTTCTGTGGAGTCCGTGAATCATTCCTTATCAGTTGTATCTGCTCTCGTGTCAACTTCTCACTATCATCTTTATAGACAAGCCATCGGCTGCAAACTTTCCCGTCAACAGACAAAATGACCTTAGTTTGTTCTTTGTTTTCATCAATAAATTCGTTATTCATGGTCATTTTCTTCAACACTCTTATGCATTTCCTATCTTGGTACAGTGATATACGAATATTGCCATTTCGCAAGAACAGTAAGAATTGACTATCATTCAATAACTTATGTACCTTTCCAAACAACGAATTAACATTTGCAGACCTTATGTAAGTACAAACTTTATAACCTCTAGTATTGACATTTATGGGTAATTCCTCAGTCAGGATTGGTATTATCTGCCAAGGCATTTTATATATGCGACCAGATTCTGACACAGACTCATCACCGAAATAATTATCCCAGTGTTTTTTGTCAAACTTAAACACAACATTATCCGTTTTAATATACACTTCCAGCGAATGCATAAAAACAGACTTAAAACCAATGCCTTTATATCCTATTTTTCGAGTGTCGGAAGCCTTGTTTCCGTTGCCAACGGAACATATTCCTTCAATGTCTCTTTTTGAAAACGGCTTTCCATTGTGCATGAAAACGAGAAAGTCATCAACGGCTTCTATGCTGATAGATAAATTGTCATTAGCATTGTCAGATGATGAATCGACAGCATTTTGAAGCAATTCAAATATAAAACGTTCTTCCTCAGTATAAATTCCAGATGACAACAAATCTAATGAGTTTGCCAAGTCTGTTGCCATTTCTGGACTTGTTTTTTGTACTTTCGTATTGTACAAGTTTTCGATATAATCCTTGAGATTTTCCATTTTTCCAATTTATAGATTTTCATCGGTCAGAATTTCTTGCCTGAGAACACGCTGAGGGCGGTTTTTACGATTATCTTCAAGTCCTGCCACATGGACATGTTGTGCAGGTATTCCAAGTCCATGTCCAAGCGGCGGATCATCTTTTCCATTGTGTTTGTGTAACCGTTGTACAGCGTTGCGCTGGAAGTGATGCCCGGCCGTATTGCGTACAGCTCGGCATAGTCAGGCCGTTGCTCCATTATTTTGTCTATGAAGTACTTGCGTTCCGGACGATAGCCCACGAACGACATGTCGCCGCGCAACACGTTCCACAGCTGCGGCAACTCGTCGAGGTGGTGGGAGCGCAGGAATCGCCCCGGGACGGTGAGCCTAACGTCGTTTTCCTCGGCCAGCTGCGGAATGCCGTCCTCCTCGGTGTTCACCACCATCGTGCGGAACTTGTATATGGAAAAGGGCTTCCCGCCTCGCCCGATGCGCTCCTGCTTGTATATGGCCGAACCCTTGCTGCCCAGCTTCAGGCAAACATATATAACCAAAAACACTGGCGAGAGCAGCACAAGTCCCACCAGCGCGCTAATGATGTCGACCGCCCTTTTAATCATTTTGAATGGCCGATGAAGAACACGGGGTTGCCCCTCTTCCTTATTTTCCTATTCACGACGGCGTGGAACACGAACCACACGGCCACGTCGACAACCACGATGTAGCTGAAATAGAGAGCGTCGAAGAGAGAAACATTGATTACGATGTACACCACTGCCAGCCCCAGTATCGCCAAGAGAGCCTGCCTCTGCGTCAGTCCGGCGCGCATTAGCTTGTGGTGGATATGGTTTTTGTCCGCCCCGAATATCGGCTTGCGGTGCAGAGTGCGCACGCACACCACGCGGCAGACATCGAGCAGGGGTATTGCAAGCAGCGTGAACGACAGCATGAGGCTCTCGCGCCTGAATGGCATCGACGTTGGGTTGTCCATTGAGAACTTCACGAGAAGGAAGCCGAGTATGAAACCCAGTGTGAGACTGCCCGAATCGCCCATGAAAATCTTCAGCTTGCCGTCCTTTCCGCCTATTATGTTGAAGTAGAGGAAAGCCACAAGCACGCCCATCATCCCCGCTATCAGTATGCAGTAAGTCCACACTCCCTCACGCGCGAAACACACGAGGAAGCCGCCCAGGGCTATAATCGAGAGGCCACCCGACAGTCCGTCGATGCCGTCGATTAGGTTCATGGCGTTGTTTATGAACACCATGAGGAACACCGTCAGCGGTGCGCCGATGCAGAACGGCAGTTCCTGCACGCCGAGGAAGCCATACATGTTGTTGATGTAAAGCCCCGCCATAGGCAGCAGGGCAGCCGCCACTATCTGCACGGCGAACTTCACCTTCGGACTTAGGCTCACAAGGTCGTCTATCAGCCCCACGGCGTATATCAGCATCAGGCTTATGAAGAACACCACCGACCACACGCCCATCATGATTTTGGCACCGTCCATCGTCTTGTTGAACACCATCACCATTATGATGGCAGCCAGAGCCATGCTCGGGATGAAGCACACGCCGCCGAGCCTCGGCACGCTGCTGTTGTGTACCTTGCGGCTGTCGGGGCGGTCGTACAGTCCGTTCCGCTTGCAAAACCTGATTATCACAGGTATCGACACGAAACCGCACACCATGCTTATGGCGAAAGTCCCTACGATATATAGCAGTATGTATAGGTTCATGCTGGCCTGTGATGTTTTTTATATATTATAACTTAAACAGGAATTTTATATTGTGTGGGCGATGCACAAAAGCGCACAATTTCCCGCATCCACAGTCAAGGCCGTCGCCCTTGCGCCACGCGCCGATGCCAAAGCATGGCCGTGGGCACTGCGTGCGCAGCCCTGTGCGTGCCGAAGCTCACGTCCCGTGCCTTGCGAGGCGCATGTATTTCCGGCTGTCGATCATCCGCTTGATGATTTTCAGCAGGTAGGAGGGAATGAAGATAAGCCCGAAATATACATAGGACTTGGCCTTGGAGAAGCCAAGTATCTTGTGGTACACGTTGATGTTGAACCTCACGAGCGACCTCTTGTTGCTCGACAGCGAATCGTTCCGCAGCCGATAGTAGGCCAGAGGCTCTTTCAGCCCGTATGCCATGCGGCATCGTTTGAGCAGCAGGATGAACATCGCCCAGTCCTGACGCTTGCGCAACATGGGGAAGTAGAACTTGCCGAAGAACGTCGTGTCGTACATCGCCGTGAGGCAGCCAATCTTGTCGTCGCGCTTCATTCCAGCGTAGCTCACTTTCTTCGGGGCTATGAATATGCCCGTCTCGCGCCCGTCCTGTCGGCAGATGACATACGACGAATACGTCAGGCAGCATTTCCTCTCGGCGAGGAACGCCAGTTGCTTCTCCACCTTGTCGGCCATCCAGCGGTCGTCGCTGTCGCAGAACGCGATGTAGCGGCCTTGTGCCCGCTTGATGGAATTGTTGCGAGCATAGCCCGGCCCCATGTTCTTTTCGAGGTAGAACACTTTCACCCGTGCGTCAGTCTCGCTATATCGCTTTAGTATGTCCAGGGTTTCCCGGTCGTCAGAGTGGTCGTCTGTTATCAGCAGCTCAAGATTTTTGTATGTCTGGGTCAGTACACTTTCAATGCTTTCCGCCAATATTCCACCCGTATTGTAGGTGGGCATGATGACTGAAACAAGGTCTTTCTCCATTTCCGAGCTTAATTTGGGGGCAAAGTTAAGCAAAAAATCCATTTACGGCAAACAAATGTTTGATTATGTGATGGCGTTGCTGGCAACCTGTCAACGTATGTTGGAATGCCTGCGCAGACCGACATCCGGCTCCGGCGGGAGGCCGACGGCGGCCATGCCGACTGCCGCAGACGCAACGGGGCGTGCGAGCCAAGGCCGCTGTCAGGCTTGCATCATTTTCGGGCTTTAACCTTTTTACGTTTCGTTTGCACTTTGCTTTCAATGCCGAAAAGTGCCTTTTTCCCGACTTCCATGCGCAAAAGCCGCGATAAGGCGCATTTTTGCAGTTTTCGCGTAGCGTTCCATAAAACGCTATCCATCAAGCTCTTGCAGCACCACCACCCTATTCCGACATAAGAAAACGACCCTCCTTGCCGCCCAACGAGGCATTAAACGCAAAGCAATGGGGCATTCGTTGGCGTGCAACGAATGCTGTTTTGAAGCCCAAAACGAGGCAAAACGGAGCGAAAAGTAAGATTAATTGACATTCCGCGCATGGCTTGCCACCCAAAGACAGGCAAACCACCGCCGCGCACACTCGCTTTCGCGGCTGTTTCTCAAATGCCTTGCCGCGCGAAAAAGCGCAAGTTACGTAGGTTTATCGGATGCGGGAGACCATGTTTTTAACAGTTTCCGCGCGGCATCGCCGCTCACGGCTCAAACGGCAACACACCCTGCACCCACACGGCACGGGCGGCAGAATGGCCAGAAGCGGGGTTCGACACGGTGAGGCCAATCAGCCTCACGGGGCGAGCCTCCGAGCACTCCACGGCGGCGAGCAGCCTCTTGGCGTGCGGCAATATGTCGTCCTTGACCACGAGCGGGGCATTCACCGTGACGCTGCGCGTAATCTGCGTGAAGTCGGCGTATTTCACTTTCAGCGTGAGCGTGCGCCCCTCAAAGCCGTCGGTGGCGAGCCGCTCGGCCAGTTCGAGCACGGTGTGGTATAGCTCTATGAGTGCCGCCATTGGCCGCGTGATGTCCTTTTCGAGCGTATGCTCGCAGCCCACCGACTTGCGTACATGCTCCGCCACCACAGGTCGCGGGTCGATGCCGAGCGAGAAATCGTGGTACATGCTCCCTGCCTTGCCGAACACCTCCACGAGATGGCCGGGCGATGCCTGTCTCAGGTCAGCCCCCGTGTGTATTCCCATGCGGTGCATCCGCACGGCGGTGCGCGGCCCCACGCCCCAGAACTGCTCTATCCGCAGGCCTGCAATGAAGTCCAACGCGCGCGAGGGGTGTATCACTGTCATGCCGTCGGGCTTCCGGCAGTCGGATGCCACCTTGGCCAAAAACTTGCAGTATGACACGCCTGCCGATGCCGTGAGGTTCAGTTCGGCGCGTATGCGCCGCCTGATTTCGCGTGCAATGTCCACCCCCAGCTCCGCCCCCACCTTGTTGTGCGTCACGTCGAGGAACGCCTCGTCGAGCGAAAGCGGCTCTATGCAGTCGGTGTATTCGGCGAAAATGGAGCGTATTCGCAAAGACACCTCCTTGTAGGCATCATACCGCCCCGGCACCACCACGAGATTAGGGCACAGCATCTTGGCTCGCGCCATAGGCATGGCCGAATGCACTCCGTAGCGGCGAGCCTCATAACTGGCCGTGGCCACCACCCCACGGGCCGCGTCGTGGCCCACGGCGACAGGCAGTCCACGCAGTTCGGGGCGGTCGCGCTGCTCCACGGAGGCGAAGAAAGCGTCCATGTCGACGTGGATTATCTTCCTCTCTGCATTCATCCCAAATCGGTCATTAGGTCGTTTTTACGTCGGAAAGAGCCTTTTCGGAAAGCCCTTCGCCTGCTTCCGCGCCCCGGTCGGCACCTTGCCTCCCGTCTCGCCTCGGCGTAGCCTGCTACGCTTTCGGCGATGCCGAAAGCCAACCTGCACGGCATGAACGCAAAATCAACCTGAAGCCTAACGGCCGATTGGGTTCATTGGCGGGTGCATACGGTGTAGACATAGCCCCGGTCGGGGCACACGGTAGTGGAAAAGCGGGCGTCGGCATCGTCGAGCACGGTGCGCAGTTCGCGGCGTATGCCCTCGCCCGTGAGCTTCAGCAGGCTCTCTTTCATCGTCCAAAGGCGAGTAAATTCAACGTCGGGACGCTGACTGCCGGCCACGCGCTCCATCTCCGCCGCACTCAACACGCGCTCCGCCAGTTCCTTGCGGAAAGGCCTGATGCGCTCCACGTCAGCCCCCACGGGACTGCTGCCAATGGCGCAGAGGGCGGCCACGGGACAATGGCTGAAGCTGAAATGCACCTCGGGATGCCCCGCCACGACGGGCTTGCCACCGTCCATGTAGCAGAATGACGGCGGCTCTTCGATGCCGAACATCTCGCCGAGGCCGCGCCGCAGAAGCTCGTAGACGGCGGCGCAGAGGCGGCGGTCGCGCTCGTTGCGGTAGGCAAGGGCCTTCTGCCTGCGCCACTCGGGCAGCCGGGCAAGGGCTTCATCGAGGTCGAAGCCGAAGATGTCGTCGTTGAGCAGGATTCTTGTCATGGCCAAAGGTGGGTTGCGTTAGACTTCATTCCGCCCTCGGTATTCGCCTTGCGGGGTTCTCCTTGGCACCGAGATCCACAAGTTCGCGCCCCTTCTTCACCACGCTCTGATTGCCGGTGGTGAGCTTGTTGCCCGCAAACTCGTATGCCTTGCGCGCCTTTTCGAGAGCGTCGCCGAGGTCGGAGTAACGCTTTATGAAGTCGCCGAGGCGGTCGAGGAGCTGTTCGGCAAGCCCGAACACTTTCTGCTGGTTCTCCGCCTGCTGGTTCTCCACCCACGCAATGTGTATGATGTGAAGTATGCCGAGCAGGTTTTGCTCGCCCGTTATGAACACCTTGCGCTCGAAAGCGTCGCGCCAGAGCGTCGGGTCGTTGGCCAAGGCGAGCTGCAACGACGACTCGAACGGCACGAACATTATCACGAAGTCGACGGCCTCGCGCGGCGGCCTCACATACTTCGAGTAGTCCTTGCGGGCGAGTTCGGCCACATGCTGGCGCACGCTGCGTATGTGTTCCTGCAAGAACCGCTCCTTGTCTTCGGGGTTCTCGGCGTTGACATAGCGCGAATAGGCCGCGAGCGACACCTTTGAGTCGATGATAGCGTCCTGCCCCTGCGGGTAGTGCAGTATCACGTCGGGCTGCATCTCGCGCCCCGTGTCCTCGTTGCGCAAGGCGCGCCCGCTCTCATCGCGGAGCCGAGTCTGCACCTCATAGTGTATTCCCTCGGTGAGACCCTGCGACGCAAGCAGGTCGCCGAGGATTATCTCGCCCATGTTTCCGGCGGCCTTGTTGTCGCGGCGCAGCACGTTTGCGAGGCTCTCGGCCTTCTCGCCGACGGCCTTGTTGCTCTCCACCATGAGGCGGATCTGCTCGCGCAGCGACGCGGAGTTGCGCTCGCTGTCCTTGCTGCTCTCGCTGATGGCGCGCCTCACCTCGCCTATCGCGTCCTTCAGGGGCTGCGTTATGTGCCCCATGCTCTCGGCGTTCTGCTCCTTCAGCCGCTGCGCGTTGCGCTCGAGCAGCTGTTGCGCCATGTTGGCCATCTGCTCCTTTGCGGCAAGGAGCTGCTCGCCGAACTGCTTCTCCCTCCGCTCAGCCTCCTCGCCGGCCTGCTGGCGGAGCATCTCTATCTCCCTCGCCTGCGCCTCAACCCGTGCGGCGTAGGCCTTGTTTTCCGCCTCGGCTCCGGCCAGCCTGCGCGTGGCCTGCTCCAGTTGCTCCGTGCGCAGAGCCAGTTCGGTGGCTTGCTTGCCCGCGTCGAGGCGCAGGCTGGAGGCCTCCGCCGTGGCCTTTGAGAGGCGGCGGAACATCACGGCCACTGCCACAACGGCCACAATGGCCACTAATGCTATTGCCAATGTGTCTGTCATTGTGCCTTGTTGTTTTGCTTTGAATAATGTATAACTTGCGTAAAAAGTGCGTCTGCCGCATTCACGCCGCATGTATGCCGCGCCTATTCCCGCGTGTCCTCAGTCTGTTCCCTTGGCCAATTCACGAGGAAGAGCCTTTCGGTGGCTCGCGTAAAGGCCGTGTAGAGCCAGTGAATATAGTCGGGCGTGAGCATGTCGGCGGTCATGTAGCCCTGATCCACGTAGACGTGCGCCCACTGTCCGCCCTGCGCCTTGTGGCAGGTGGCGGCGTATGCGAACTTCACCTGCAAGGCGTTGAAGTGGGCATCGCCCCTGATGGCCTTCACGCGGTCGGCCTTTCGGCTGAGGTCGGCATAGTCCTCGCCCACCGCCTCGAAGAGCCTGTCGCTCTGTTCCCGCGTCAGCGCGGGAGCGTCGGAGGCGAGAGTGTCGAGCAGCACGGGGGCGGTAAGCTCGTAATCGTCGTAGTCGGGGAACTCCAGCGTAACGTCGGCGAAGCGGAATCCGTACAGCGAGCGTATGCGGCGGACGCGGCGCACCACCGCCCTGTCGCCGTTGGCGATGAACGCCGGCACATCGCCCGCACCACCGCCGGAGGCCGTCTCGCCGCCACGGGCGGCACGGTCAAGCTCCGTCCAATGGTAGTTGTTCTTCACGATGAGCAGCAGGTCGCCTGTGGTCAGTTCCTCCTCGCGCCCCAGCACCATTGCGCGTATGCCACGGTTGTAGACGTTCGCCCGCTTGTTGCTGCGCGTAATCACGGCCGTCTCGTCCATCCCCACGCGCGAATAGCTCGACGCAAGGCTCTCGATGAGTTCGTCGCCGTTCACCACGCAGACATCTGCAAAGCCCCGCAGGCGCACCACGGGCAGGCCGCCGAGGCTGCCGTCGGTTATCATGCGGCGTATGGCTGTGGCGTTGAAGAGTATGCCCGATGCCTCGCCTTGGCGCACCACCTCGTCAAGCTCGGCCTCATAGGCGTGCAACCCGTAAGCCTCCAGCGCGCAATGCGCCAGCGCGGGGCTTTCGTCCTCGCCCACAGGGGGCAGCTGCGCCTTGTCGCCGACGAGCATCAGGCGGCAGTTGCGCCCGCCATAGACGTAGCCCACGAGGTCGTCGAGCAGGCATCCGCTGCCGAACGCGCTCTCCGTCGCACCGCCATTGGCAATCATCGATGCCTCGTCGACAATGAAGAGCGTGTCTGCATGGAGGTTCTCGCCAAGGCTGAACGTGGCCTGCTCCGCCGCGAGGGAGCGTTGGCGATAGATGCGTCGGTGTATGGTGTAGGCTTGGTGCCCGGTGTTCACGGCGAACACCTTTGCCGCGCGACCCGTCGGCGCAAGCAGCACCATGCGCTGGCGCAGGGCGGCGAGCGAGCGGACGATGGCTGCGGCGAGCGTGGTCTTGCCCGTGCCGGCAGCCCCCCGCAGCACCATTGCCGCGCCGTGGCGGCCGTCTGACATGAATGCGCAGAACGTAGCGATGGCGCGTTGCTGGTCGGCTGTGGGCGGAAAGCCCAGCTCCCGCCTCACGAGGCGGGCCAATTCGTCGGCTATCATAAGGCGGGATGGCTCATTGGGAATACGTGAACGGAGTGGCGGATGGAACAATTGGTATACCATGCCGCGCGGGCAAAGGTAATCATTTAGCCACAAAACAAAGATTAAAACATCGAAAAAATCAACAACCCGCAATGCGCCCGCTTGCCCGTATCACACTTATTGACTAAATTTGTGACTAACAACAACGCTTGGACAAGCAAATGCGAAAGGGGGAACGTATGCGTATCAAAGTCATTTTCACAATGGCCTGCATGGCGTGCTGCCTTGCGGCACAAGCCCAGCGGGAAATAATGGTGGTGGACATGGTGACAAAGCAGCCGATGAGCGGAGTGGCCGTGACGATCGACTCGGCCATGTACACCCAGCGTATGACCAACTACCGTGGCCGCATCATAGTGCCAATAGACGCGAAAAGCGTAACCTTGTCGCGCCAAGGATATGAAGTTCGTAATATATCAATGTATGAACTGCCCGACACGGTGGAGCTTATGCGAGCCTACCAAGCCATAGGCGAGGCTGTCATCTACGGCTCGCGGCCGACGGTCAGCTCCGACTTGCACAAGGCGATAGAACAGATTTACGGGGAGATAAAGCAAACTCCACGTGCCACGCCGCTTGCCAGGTTCGACTTTTTCAAGATGTTCACCGCGCGAAAGGATAAGCGGCAGCGGGAAAGCATCGAGACCACGGCCGACTACTAAGAACCCGTCTTTGACTTTAAACATGAGCCGCGAACAACGAATCACCAACGCACTGCTGGCACTTGCGGCACTGGTGCTGCTGTGGCTCTGCGCCGAGAGCATCGTGGGGCCGCTCTTCGGACGGGGCGGAAACGCGCCCACGGAGACAGTGGGCAACGCCGACGGCAAATGAGCGGCGCACCGGACGGGGGCAGACGGCACAGTAACAAGACACAAACCATATAAACAAAGGAACATACCTAACAAGAAAAATGAAAGCAAAAAAGCATTTGGGATGGATTATCGCAGGCACTATCGTGGTGGTGCTGGTAATTTGGTGCGTCACGGGATATAACGGACTCGTGTCGATGGACGAACAGGTGGCCAACTCGTGGGCCAACGTTGAAACGCAATACCAGCGCAGGGCCGACCTGATTCCGAACCTCGTGAACACCGTCAAGGGATATGCCGAACACGAAGAGACGACGCTCACCGACGTGGTGGAGGCCAGAAGCAAGGCCACGCAGGTGACTGTCAGCGCAGACGACCTCACGCCCGAGAAGCTGGCCGCATACCAAAAGGCACAGGGCGACGTGTCTACGGCCATCGGACGGCTGCTCATGGTGGCTGAAAACTATCCCGACTTGAAGGCCAACCAAAACTTCCTTGAACTCCAAGCGCAACTCGAAGGCACGGAGAACCGAATCACCGTGGCACGCAAAGACTTCAACGACGCGGCCAAGGCATACAACGTGGCAATACGCCGCTTCCCGAAAAACGTGCTCGCCGGGCTTTTCGGATTCGATGCCAAGGCATATTTCAGTGCCTCGGAGGGTGCGGAGAAAGCTCCCGAGGTGAACTTCTGACGGCTTGATGATGAGACGGCTGGCTGTCTTTTTGGCTTCCGTGATGATGGCCGTAGCGGCTTTCGCGGCAACCGACAACGTGACATACAGCGTCGGCGACGTGCCAAACGTGCGCCTCACCGACACGCGCCGCCATGTGTCCGACCCGCAAGGACTGCTCCAAAGGGCTGCGCGCGACAGCATTGATGCCATGCTCACGAGCCTCGAACAGGCCACGGGCATTGAGGTTGCCGTAGTGATGCTACCCTCGATAGGCGAAGCCGAGCCGTTCGACTTTGCCCTGGAACTGTTCAGGACGTGGGGCGTGGGCAAGGAAAAGAGCAACAACGGCCTGCTCATACTCTACGTGGAAGACCAACGGCGCATACAGTTCAACACGGGATATGGCATCGAAGGCTCGCTGCCCGATGCCCTTTGCAAGCGCATTCAGCAGCGGTTTATGCTGCCACGCTTCAAGGCTGGCAACACGGACGGAGGCATGGTGGCGGGCGTGAAGGCCGTATGCGCCACGCTCGACGGCACGATGAGCGCCGAGGCCGATGAGGAAAGCGACTACACTTTTGTAATAGCTCTCGTCCTGCTTGCCATCATCGTGGTCATGGCACTTACCATGATGGGTGTCACGGGAAGCCCCGCCAAGCGTTGCCCCCACTGCGGCAAGCGCAACGTGAGACACATGTCCACCGACTTCTACCGCGCCAACAACGGCCACCGGATGCGCAAGGACATCAGCGTATGCGGCGACTGCGGGCGCGTTATAGTGACCGACACCGACCTCGACAAAGGCAACAACCACGGCGGAGGCTCCGGACTTGGTGCTTTCCTTGGCGGAATGCTCCTCGGCTCGATGCTCCGTGGCGGGCGCGGAGGCGGCTTCGGCGGTGGAGGAGGATTCAGCGGAGGCAGCTTCGGGGGTGGCAGCAGCGGTGGCGGCGGTGCCGGCTCAAGCTGGTGAGGGCTTGCGGAACGGCGCAAACCCGCCATTGGAGGGCTTCGCCACAAAGCCATCGGAAGACGGCGAGCCATCACAGATTGACTGACGAAAAAGAGTTGTCGGGCGCAAGGGACAAAAACCTTGATGCCCGACAACTCTTTTATCAACTTGACATGCTCACGAACGGAGCATATCACTCCCGGAAATACACTCTCTTCACGCGCCCGCTGACGCTCGTTAGCACCTCGTAGGGAATCGTGCCGAGGGCATCCGACAGTTCCGTCACAGGCAGATGGTCGCCGAAAATCTCAACGGTGTCGCCCTCGCGGCAGTCTATTCCCGTCACATCGACCATCGCCACATCCATGCAAATGTTGCCGACGTAGGGCGCGCGCTGCCCGTTCACGAGACAATGGCCGCGCCCGCAGCCGAGATGGCGGTCGAGTCCGTCGGCATAGCCTATGGGAATGGCGGCTATAACGCTGTCGCGCGTGAGGCGACCCTTGCGGCTGTAGCCCACCGTCTCGCCCTTGGGAACGCGGCGCAGCTGTAGGATTGTGGTGCGGAGCGTACACACGTTGCTTAGTATGCTATTGTCGCGGCTGTCCACCCCGTAAAGCCCGATGCCAAGGCGGCACATTTCCAACTGTCTGTCGGGGAAGTGCTCGATGCCCGCCGAGTTGGCCATGTGGCGCAAGATGCGGTGATGGAAGGCGGCTTGCAGGCGGTCGGCAGCCTGCGTGAAGCGTTGGAACTGGAGGTCGGAGAAGCTGTCGAACTCGTCGCTGTCTGAACCGACGAAATGCGAGAACACCGACTTTGGTATCAGTGCGTCTTGCCTCCGCAGGCGGTTCACAAGGCGGTCGATGTCTGTTTCGGGGTCGAAGCCGAGGCGGTGCATACCCGTGTCTATCTTGATGTGTACGGGATAGTTGGCCACGCCCTGCTTCTCTGCGGCGCGTATCATTGCGTCGAGCAGTGCGAAACTGTAGATTTCCGGCTCCAGATCGTTGTCGAACATGGTCTTGAATGCCGTCGTCTCGGGATTCATCACCATGATGCCGGCCGTTATTCCGCCACGCCTCAGAGCCACGCCCTCGTCGGCCACGGCCACGGCGAGATAGTCCACGCAGTGGTCTTGAAGCGTCCTCGACACTTCAAGCGCCCCTGCCCCGTAGGCATCGGCTTTCACCATGCAGGCCAGTTTGGTGGCGGGGCGCATCATGGCGCGGTAGTGATTGAGATTGTCGACGAGGGCACTGAGGTTCACTTCGAGTATCGTCTGGTGCTTCTTCTGCTCCAGCAGCTCTGCGATGCGGTCGAAGCCGAACGCCCGCGAGCCTTTTATCAGCACCACCTCATCGCGCAACGACGACGGCAGCTGACTGGCGACAAACTCCTCCACGCTCCCGAAGAAATACTTTTCGGCAACGTCCACCACGTCGCCCACGGCCGAAATGTCGGGGCCTATGCCAATGAACTTGTCCACGCCGCGCTTCCGTGCCATCTCGCCCACCTTGGCGTACAGCTCGCGCGGCGGCTCGCCGCTCTGGTGTATGTCGCTCAGTATGAGCGTGCGGCGGCATCCCCGGCTCTCGGGGCGGCGGCTCATGAAGTCGAGGGCGATGTCGAGCGAGTTCACGTCGGAGTTGTATGTGTCGTTTATCAGGGTGCAGCCGCGCAGTCCCTCCTTCACTTCCATGCGCATGGCCACAGGTTCAAGCGTCGCCATCCGCTCGTCGAGCTGCCCGGCGGTGAGGCCGAGGCGCAAGGCCACGCAGGCGCAGGCAAAGGAGCACGTGAGCGAAGCCTCGTCGATGAACGGCAGTCGATAGGAGACATCCTCGCCCTTGTGAGTGTAATGCACGACTGATGTTGCGCCCTCGATGTCTACGCGACTCACGTAGAGCGATGCCGTCCGGCTCTGCCTGCTCCACGCCACGCGCTCGCCCTTGAAGCCCGAACGGCGCAGGCAGCGGCTCACCGTGGAGTCGTCAGAATCGTAGACAATGGCCTCGGCATCCTTGAACAGTTCGAGTTTCTCCTCGCATTTCTCTTCAAGCGAGCGGAAATTCTCCTGATGCGCCGCACCGAGCGAGGTGAGAACGCCTATCGTCGGCTGTATGATGTCGCACAGACGCGCCATCTCCCCGGGCTTGCTGATGCCTGCCTCAAACAGGGCCACGTCGGTATGACTGTCTATCAGCCACACCGACAGGGGCACTCCAATCTGCGAATTGTAGCTGCGCGGCGAGCGCGTGACCACCATTTGCGGCGAGAGCAACTGGTGAAGCCATTCCTTCACCATCGTTTTGCCGTTGCTTCCCGTGATGCCCACCACGGGTATGGAGAACTCGTCGCGGTGGCGTTCGGCAAGGCGTTGCAGGGCTTCGAGCGTGGAAACCACTTTGAGGAAGTTTGCGTCAGGGTAGGATTCGAGGCCTTCGGGCAACTGGCTGACCACGAAGCAACGCACGCCACGCCGATAAAGTTCCGGTATGTAGCGGTGGCCGTCGTTGCGTTCGGATGTCAATGCAAAGAAAAGCGTCTCTTCCGGGAAGCACAGCGAGCGGCTGTCGGTGAGCAGCCACGCAATGTCGGCCTCGGCATGGCCTATCCGCCGTGCGCCGATGAGCGTGGCCACTTTCTCTATTGAATATTTCATGGCATATCTGTTTTGCGGCCGCGCACGCCCCATGCCCGCCGCACGCCGGTGCGACAGGCGGCGATGCGCGCCCTTTTCACGTGCAAAATTAGTCCAAACGCAGTTAAGGGCAAAGTCCTATGCCTGCTTTTTTGAAACGCCTTTCGATTTTGTCGAGCTTGTTCCCCTGCCCCGTCGCCTGCCGATTTCCACCCGACGACTGCGCACTCCTTGCCTCGCCACGCCGCCGGCAGAAGCCGGCAGCCGGGAAACGGGGCTGCCACGAAAGGCATAAGAAACAACGATACCGGCGGAATACGGTGGCGGACTATATTTCGAGCAGCGGATAACGCGCCTTCAAATCGGCCATCATGCGCTGTGTCCGCTCCACAAACGCCTTGTGCTCCGGACTGTCTGGACGGAACGGACGGTGGCCAAGGGCTTCCTTTATCGGCCTCCACTCTTCGAGGAAACGCTTTGCCGCCGCACTGAGATATGCCTCGGAGAGCCGCTCGAAGATGTAGTCCACAGCCTGCTGCGACGGGTGGAGCATGTCGGGAGCATAGAAACGGTAGTCGCGCAGTTCATCGAGCACAATCTCGTAGGCGGGGAAATATGTGCAACGCGGGCTTTCTCTGACCACTCGCTCGGCGGCCATGAGGAGCGTGGCCTTCGACAACTGGCTGCCGTGGAAGCCGTACTTGGCGTAGCGTATGGGACTGACGGTGAGCACGATGCGCACGTCCGGGTTGCGGCGGGCAAGCTCGTCGACGGCTCGCAACAGGCTGTCGGCACACTCGTCTACGCTCAACTCGCGCTCGGTGAAAAGTCGTTGTGGCCTTTTCTGGCAGTTGTCGACAATCTCGCCCGTGGCGTTCAGCACGTAGACGTGGTTCGTGCCGAGCGTTAGGAAAGCCACGCGCGGAGCTACCTCGGTGCGCTCCACGGTGTGGAGGATGCTCACCGGATTGTACATCACGCCGTAGGGATTGACCACCGCACGGAATTTCTCCTCGACAAAGCGGCGGCCTATGCCCTCGGCAAAGCATGAGCCGACGAACAACATGCGCTCCTGCGGCTCGATGGCGAAGCCCGGCGGGGGTACGGGAACTACGGTTCTGAAGTGCATCGCGGTTTTGATTGGGAATTGGAATTAGATGTATCGTGGTGTGCGGGCAGTGCCGATTGAGAGCCACGCCTCGGGATGCGGCCAACGAACCCAATGGCTCGCCACCCCGAAGCCCCCTCAGCTACGACTCACTTGCAGCCCCGACTTGCTCAGCGTCATGTCCACGAAGCGGGCGTTGGGGTTGGTGCGGTTGGCGTCTATCACCTGCCTTATGCGTGCGGCAGCATCCGGATCCTTGGCCACCATGTAGAGATAGCCGCCTCCGCCCGCGCCGGGCAACTTGTAGCCGAGGCAGAGGTCGTCCACAAGGTCGGTCAGCCGACGCACCTCGTCAGGGTTGGTGCCGCTGTCAAGTGCCTGGTTCTGCTGCCACGTCTTGCGCACGAGAAGCCCAGCCTGACGGAAGTCGCGACGCTGAATGGCCTCATACATGTCCATCGTGTGAGCCTTCATCTCACGCAACAAGTCGAGCTGGGCGTTGCTGTTGAGGAACATCCGGCGCACGATTTCGGCCAGGATGCTCTTTGCCGTGCGCGTGATGCCGGTGTAGTAGAGCAGGTGGCAGCGTGCGCAATCGGGCTGCGTGTAGATGTCATCGGGCAGCCAGCGCACCAACGGAGCTTGGTCGAAGCCGCGCTGCGTCTGCAACAGCTTCACGCCGCCATGCACGCCGCCGTACTGGTCTTGCCATCCGCCGCCCGTGGTGAGCAGCTGTTCGAGCACGAGCGTGCGCAGGCCAATCTCGTTCTTGTCCCATGCGAGAGAGCAGAAGTCGCTCACCGCGCCGAGAACCGTGGCCGCGAGAATGCTGCTCGTGCCAAGTCCGCTGCCGGCAGGGATGGCCGAAAGGAGCGTCAGCTCCATGCCGCAGCCGAACGCCTGCAACTGTTCGCGCAACGAGGGGTGGCTCTCCGCACTGAAGCCCGGCTGGAAACCAGCCAGCACGAGGGCTGCCTTCGGTATGGAGAACGGACTGCCCACGTGGATGAAATCGGCCAATTGCTCGTAGGTCTCCACCGTCTCCACCGCGCCAAGGTCGATGCTCCGCAACACGATGTGCGGCTCGCGGCAGGGGCGTATGTAGGTTTGCAGAGGCGGTTGTCCGTTGAGTTCGATGGCGAGGTTTATCACGTTGCCGCCCTCCATGAGGCAGAACGGCGGCGTATCTGTCCACCCTCCCGCGATGTCGATGCGCACAGGGCTTCGCCCCCACACTATCTGGTCGGCATAGACCGACATGCGTGGCTCTTGCTTCCTTGCCAGCACAGCCTCCGTCAGCCCCTCGCGCAACAGGCCGAACGCCTTTTGCCCCTCGGCCTCGCCGCCGCGCCCGGCCAGCCGCAAGGTCTCGGAGCGGAACATGGCATCGTGGATTCGCGTCATCAGCGGTGCGTCGTCAGGCAGCGGTTTGGGCAGGGCTATGCCGTCGTGGGCGAAGTCGTGGGCGGCCTCGTCGAGGTCGAGCTGATAGAACACGCTCCTCTCCCAGTTGCCGGCGAGCGCAGGCCAGTTTTCCTTGCGGTAGCTGCGGCGTTGCTCCACGAGCCTCCCGAGGTTGGCTTCGGTGGATATTTCCTCCGCGCTCATCAGCCGGTGGGCACCCGACGGAGCGTCGCCGGCGAGCATGGCGGCCAGCACCCGTCCCATTTCGGAGACGCTGCCGACCACGGGGAACTGCCTCCGCTGCTGCTCGCCGCCCGCAAAGCGGTCGTCGATGCGGTAGGGACGGACGACCCATCCATCCTCGCCCACGGGCACAATGTCGACGCACTGCCCCGGGGCGAGGCCGACGTGCCAGTCGTTGCGCGGCACGCCCGTGACGATGTTGTCGTGGCTCAGCGTCCAGCCCGCACCCACGTGGCTGTTCTCTATCCAAAGGTTTGTGTTGTCGGGGGTGAGGCGCACGTCCGTAACGGCGTTCTGAATGAACATCGACGGATGCGGCTTCAGCCCACGGTGCATTATCTCGCGCTGGTCGTTCACGATGTTTTGTATGGCGAGCATCGAGGAAATCATTTCCGAACTCGTGCCGAAATGATAGAACTCGCCGCCCTCCAGTGGCATCACGGCAACGGTGAGCGAGCGCAGTTCGGGGTCGTCGATGACCGGCTCTGTGCCGAGCGAGCAACCGAACTGGCCGTAGAGGTCGTATTCGACGGTCTCGCCGCCGCGCTTGGAACGCTTGCGCAGCAGTTCCACGGCACGGTCGCTGAGCAGCCACACGCCGATGTCGGTGAGGTAGAGATGGCCTTGCTGCAAGTTGGCGAGCGTCTCCACCGACGGCTTCTGAAGCATGGTCTTCAGCACGGAAGGCGTGCGGCGGTCGCTGACGAACACGCCGTGATCCTTGGCAATGGATGCGTCGAGCCACAAACCGTAGCACACCACATCGGCCTGCGGCACCTGCGGCAACCGGGCGGCGGCACGAATGTAGACATCGCCGCTCACCACCATCGTGTTAAGTCCCTCGGGGGCTTGCGCCATGATGCGCTCGTAGAGGGGCAGCTGGAGCGACAACAGCGTCTGTGAAAGCCGCTGTCCGCGCTCCCAGCGGAACACGGGGACGGGCGTGAGAATCTTGCCCGAAGGGGCGTATGCCGGCAAACGGCGGCTCTGCCCGCCCGCGTGGAGCAGTATGCGCCGCTCCGAGGCCAGCCAATCACCGAACGGCCGGCCTCCGTCCCACGCCTCATGGCAGCATTCGAGCAGCCACGTCGTGCCACCGCCGCTGCCGAGCTTGCGCCCCACGGGGTCGTTGGTGCAGAAATACTCCTCGGGCGACAGGCCCGTTATGTCATGGAAACATCCCACCAAGTTTGGCGGAAGCGACAGTAGCTTTTTCATCTTTGGCTGATTGCTTGTTTGCTGCCATATCGCCGGCAGTGGCTCACCGGCTGCCAATGCCCCCGAAAACCGGAGGAGGCAACCCGTCTGCAAAGATATAAAAAATCGCGAAAAGCAACGCCAAGCGTTGAGTTTTAAGCCAAATCGGTCGTTAGGCTTCAGACTGATTCTGCGGCCATGCCGCGCAGATTGGCTTACGGCTTCGCCGAAAGCGTAGCGGGCTACGCCGAGGCGAGACGGGAGAACGCTCTTCACTGCGCAATAACGGCCTAATGGCAGATTTGGGTTGAAACCCTTTGCCACGGCTCGCGAGCGTTCAAAAATATGGATACACGCAATCATTTCCAAAGCTCTACGGATGCAAACAGGCGCGCGTTGTCGTTAACTTAATTGTGTTAAAGACA
>CAZURD010000004.1:23513-37074 GCA_964623445.1 uncultured Prevotella sp.
GCTCTACGGATGCAAACAGGCGCGCGTTGTCGTTAACTTAATTGTGTTAAAGACAACGACGGAGGCCGTCTCTGGCAACAGCCTGACAGTCAACGGATTGCAAAACCTGCCGTTTTGCACTGCAATACCTGCCTCGTTGGCCTCCAATTAATGCCTCGTTGCAATGCAATTAATGCCGTTTCAGACTGCAATATGACACCTATGGGAAAACGGCAAGCAAACGACTGTTTTTAGTTGCATATCCGCAAGCATGGGCAAACGGCGGATATGCACATTCAGAAGTCCAGATTCAAAACGCCCAAAACGCACCATCGGCCATCCGTTGAACGAGAATCAACGGATGGCCGATGGCTATGGCGGGACGCAATCAGCTGTATTTCAGCACATGATTAGTTGTACTTCAGCACCTGACCGGGCATCAGACGCACATTCTTTCCTATGCGATTGAGACGGCAGAGGGCATCGACCGTAGTGCCACGCTTCTTAGCTATCGACGTGAGGGTCTCGCCCTTGACCACCTTGTGGTAATGCACTTCATTGGAATAAGTGGCTGCCGGAGCTGCCGTTGCAAGCTCCACATCGTCGTCGGTGGCCTTACTTGCCACGCTTGCGCCCACTCCGCGCAGGCGGTTGGCCTGCACTCCCTCACGCTCGTATGTGGCGCGGCGGAACATATACGTGTCGCTCACAACGTCTTGGTTGCGGAAATCGAACATCAAGACCGGGTTGAGAGCCACTCCGCAGAGGCGCGTCTCGAAGTGCAGGTGCGATCCTGTACTGCGACCGGTGTTGCCTCCGAGGCCGATGGGGTCGCCGGCACGCACCTCCTGGTCTTCCGACACGAGCTGCTTCGACAAGTGTCCGTAGATGGTTTCAAGTCCGTTGTAGTGGCGTATGACGACATACTTGCCGTAGCCGCGTGCCTCATACTTCACCATGCGCACCTTTCCGCTGAATGCGGCGCGGATGGTGTCGCCGATGTAAACCTTTATGTCAAGTCCTTTGTGCTGTCGCCTCCAGCGCGGTCCGAAGTTTGACGTTAGCACAGTTCTGGTGGTCGGCATACAAAAGCCGCGCAAATCTATGAGGAACGAATCGGGCAGTGCGGTGGCTTTGTGGGCGTATTTGTTGTTCCAGTCTTCGTAGAGGAACGCTGCGGGCGACTCCATCTCTTCGCTCTGGATGAGCCTTGTGAGGGTCACGGAGTCCACTTCTTTCATCTTTCTGTCTATCGGGGCTTGGCTGGCAAGCAGGTCTTGCGCTGCGCCGGGTAATGCCCCCACGGCCAATGCTGCCGCCATGATTGCTGCCTTTATGTTCTTTTTCGTCATAAGCTGTTATTGATCCATCTGAAAGAAATAATCTGACACAACGGGGCGGCATAATAATTATAATCCAATTATAGCCATGCCATGCCTCGGTGCCTGTTTTGTTGAACGTCGCAAAGATAGAAAATATTTTATAATTAGGGACGTAAAGGCTACTATTTATTGATTGTTTAACATTTACGCCTGCACTTTTGATGTGGAAAACACGTTTTTGCTGTCACTGCGGAGCATTCGCCTTGACGCGGCGTGCGGGATTTCCGATGCAGCGGAGGGCTGGCCGTCAGGAAATTGCACCCCAGTTGATGTCGGTCTTGCGCAATTCCCTCAGCCTCTGCCAGAGCACTTCGTAACGCGGATTCTCACAGGTGGGGTCGTCTTCTATCACCCTCTGCGCCTCGTCACGCGCCATTTGCACGAACTTGCCGTCGCGTGCGATGTCGGCTATTTTCAGGTCGAATGCCATGCCGCTCTGCTGCGTTCCCTCCAGATCGCCCGGGCCACGGAGCTTCAGGTCGGCCTCGGCTATGCGGAATCCGTCGTTCGTGTCGCACATGATGTCGATGCGCTTGCGCGTGTCCTCGGCCAGTTTGTAGGGCGTTACGAGTATGCAGTAAGACTGGTCTGCGCCCCGCCCCACCCTGCCCCGCAACTGGTGGAGCTGCGACAGTCCGAAACGCTGAGCGTCGAGGATGACCATCACAGAGGCGTTGGGCACGTTTACGCCCACCTCTATGACAGTGGTGGCCACGAGAATCTGCGTCTCCCCTGACGCAAACAACCTCATCTGCTCCTCCTTTTCGGCCGGCTTCATGCGCCCATGCACCTTGCCGAGCCTCACGTCGGGAAACGCCTGACGCAGAGCCTCATAGCCATCCTCAAGGTTTTTCAGGTCGCTCTTCTCGCTCTCCTCTATCAGCGGGAACACGATGTAAGCCTGCCTGCCCTGCCGCAGCTGCCCCCTTATGCCCTCGTAGAGGCGCGGCAGGTTTGCGTCGTAGGCATGGGTGGTGGCCACGGGCTTCCTCCCCGGGGGCAGTTCGTCTATCACGCTCACGTCGAGGTCGCCGTAGAGGGTCATCGCCAGCGTGCGCGGTATGGGCGTGGCCGTCATCACGAGGATGTGCGGCGGGTTGACGCTCTTGCCCCACAGCTTTGCGCGCTGTGCCACGCCGAAGCGGTGCTGCTCGTCGACGACCACGAGGCCGAGACGCGCAAAGACCACGTTGTCTTCTATCACGGCGTGCGTCCCGACAAGGATTTGCACCTCGCCGCTGGCCAGTCCGCCCATCACCTCGGCGCGGCGGCGGCCTTTCACGTTGCCCGTGAGCAGTTCCACACGCACCGGCAGTCCCTCCACGAAGGCGGCGATGGTGTGCAAATGCTGTTCGGCGAGAATCTCCGTGGGAGCCATTATGCAGGCCTGAAAGCCGTTGTCAAGGGCCATGAGCATAGCCATGAGTGCCACGAGCGTCTTGCCCGAACCCACATCGCCCTGCAACAGGCGGTTCATCTGCCTCCCAGACCCCACGTCGCGGCGTATCTCGCGCACCACGCGCTTCTGCGCTTCGGTGAGGGCGAAAGGCAGGTTGTGGCTGTAGAAGTCGTTGAAGAGCTTCCCCACGCGGCTGAACACATAGCCACGGTATTTGCGGCGGTGGTCGCTGGCGTAGCGCACGATGTTGAGTTGCACGAAAAAAAGCTCCTCAAACTTCAGCCGTGCCCTCGCCCTTTCAAGCTGGCGGGCATCGCGCGGATGGTGGATGGCGCGCAGAGCCTCGTCGCGCCCCATAAGTCCGAGCCGCTTTATGATGTCCGGCGTGAGCGTCTCGGGCAGTTTTTCGCGCAGCCGTTCAATGAGCGCGCGCGTCAGACGCTCCATCGAGCGCGACGTGAGGCCGCCGCGCTTCATGCGCTCGGTGGTGGTGTAGCAGGGGTGAAGCCCCATTGTAGAAAGGTCGATGGAGTCTGCCGGGTCGAGTTCGGGATGCACAATGTTGAACCGTCCGTTGAACACCGTGGGCTTGCCAAAGGCCACGTATGGCGTGCGAGCCTTGTAGTTGTCACGGGCATACTTCCCCCCGTTGAACCACGTGAGGTCCATCACGCCCGTGCCGTCGGAGAAATGCGCCACGACGCGCTGCTTGCGCGGGCCGCTGGAGAACGTCTCGAAACTCAGAATCTCGCCGCGCACCTGCACGTAGGGCATTTCGCCGGACAGCTCGCGGATGGTGTAAAGGCGGCTGCGGTCAACGTATTTGTAAGGATAGAAAAGCAGCAGGTCGCCAAACGTGGCCACGCCAATCTCCTCCACGAGCATCTTCTTGCGCCCCGGCCCCACGCCGGGGAGATACTGTATGTCTTGCTTCAGCAGGTCGTCCATGTGGCTTCGTCTTGTGTCTCACGCCCTGTTGCCGAGCAACGCCTCGGCCACGGCCATGTCGGCAGGCGTTGTCAGCTTGATGTTCTCGCGGTTGCCGTCCACGAGCGTGACTGCGTGCCCCAAGGCTTCCACCACCGATGCGTCGTCGGTGAAGCTGTCGCGGTAGTCCTGTGCGTATGCCTTGCGGAGCAGGTCGATGTCGAAGCACTGCGGTGTCTGCACAAGGCGGTAGTCGGCGCGCGGCACAGTGCCCTCCGACACATGGCGCAACGTCTCCACGACGGGCACTACCGGCACCGCCGCCCCCGTCTGCCGAGCCGCCGCGCAGCACGCCCTGACCACCTCCGGGGCCACCAACGGGCGCACGCCGTCGTGTACCGCCACCACGCCCTTGGCATCGGCAGGCAGCGTGGCCAGTCCTGCGGCCACGGAATGGAAGCGCGTTGCGCCGCCAGTGGCCAACAGGCAGTCTGCGCCGAAGCCGTTGTCGCGGCACAACCGTTGCCAAAGCTCTTGCTGGTCGGCGGGCAGCACCACCACAATCTGCGCCCAGTCGAGGGCGCGGCGCAAGCACTCCACGGTGCGCATCAGCACGGGACGGCCTGCGAGGGGCATGAACTGTTTGGGCAACGCCCCTCCCATGCGCAGCCCCTTGCCCCCTGCCACGATTATTGCGAAAACGCTGTCGGTCATGTTCTATATATTAAATGTAGTTACGAAAGTCAGCTGCCGAATGTGTCATTTGCCATCGCCTGCGGGCAGCATCACCACCCCCTCCTGCTTCTTGCCGTCCATGAGGATGCGCAGCGGAGCATCGAAGCGAACGTGGCGCACGAGGCGCGTCTCCTCAACGGCAGGCATAGCGTCGAGCACATCCTTGCGGAACAGGCCGTCGCCGTTGAACGCGCTGATGGTGAAATATCCCACGCCAAACGACGTGAGGTTCTGGAAGAAGTGCGTTCCCTGACTTGGGTCCACCCGATAGTTCTTCAACACCGTCTCGGCTATTATCTTCGCGCCGCTGATGTGCGGCCACTTCACCGGTATTCCGAGCCACGGGTCGCTCGAACCCCAGCGTCCCGGCCCCACAAGCACATAGGGACGGCTCTCGGCCACGAGCTTGCGGTTGATGCGTTCAACCTCCATTGCGATGGCGGGGTTGTCGGAAGCCGTGAAGTCCTCGCCCGCCTTGACATATACCACGTCGCACACGTCGTCGACAATGCCGTGACCCAGCGAGTTGTGGGAGCGCAGCAGACAGTCGGCATCGGGTATGGCGGCCACGTCCTCTTCAAGCATCTGCTTGCTGTCGACGATGGGGCGGATTTGCAACAGGTAAAGCTCCCCCGCGCGTTCAGGACCCACGTTGCAGGCGAACTCTATCTCAACGGGGCGGCGCATCTCCTCAACGGCGAGCCGCTGCACCATCTGGAGCAGTTCAGGCAGTGGGAAAACGCCATGCTGGAGCACCCCGCAGAAGGTGATGACCTTGCGCCCTCCCTCGTAGATGCCGTCGCGAATCACTTGGTCTTGCGGGTCGAACGTAGACGCGATGTAGGTGAGCGAGCCGTCCTTGTCGGCCTCTTTCACCCTCAGTTTCAGTATATTGAAACCGTCGTCCACCTTGAACGTTTCGCCCACGTACCCCATATCGAGGGCGTAGAAGCGTGTCTGCGTATCACGGAGAGCAATCTCCATCTCGCTCGTTTGCAGCACTTGGTGCGGGTGATAGGGCGAGACGCGCAGCGTCTGCCCGCCGTCCACGATGTATTTTCCCAGTCCGAGGGCGAGGTTTACTATGCCCTCCTCGGCCTTCTCCTCTCTTATGGGATAGTAGTTGAGCGAGCGCAGCACGCCACTGAACGTCGGATAGAAGCGGTCGCCATAGCGGCGACCCACCACTTCCTGCAATATCACGGCCATTTTCTCCTGATCGATGATGTTGCTCGTGGCCTTCATGTATGCCTTGGAATCGCGGTAGTAGACCGACGCATACACGGCCTTGATGGCGGAGGCCAGCATTCGCAACATCTCATACTTGTCGTCGAGGTACGGAATCATGTAGGTGGAGTAGATTCCGGCAAAGGGCTGGTAGTGGCAATCCTCCAGAAGCGACGACGAGCGCACGGCAATCGGGGCGCGCACGGCATCGAAGAACGTGAAGAAGTCGGCTATGAGCGAGTCGGGCAGCTGTGCCCTCAGAAAGTGGCGGAGTATGTCCTCGTCGGGCGCGTCGCTCATGGCGATGCCGTAGAGGTCGTTGTTTTCCATGAAGTTGTCGAACACATCGGTGCATAGCACGAGCGTCTTGGGTATCTGCACGGTGGCGTTGGGAAACGAGTTCAGCTCCTGGTGCCGCTTGATGATGTTGTCGATGAACGCCAGGCCACGCCCCTTGCCGCCGAGCGAGCCTTCGCCGATGCGCGCAAAGTGGCCGTAGGCATCGAACTTGCCTCTGTCGAACACCGCCACTACGCCGATGTTCTTCATCCGGCGATACTTCACTATGGCATCGAAGATTATCTGTCGGTGCGCGTCCACGTCCTGTAGCTTGTGCCACGTGACGTGCTTCAGGAACTCCGAGACGGGGAATATCGCCCTCGCCGACAGCCAACGGCTCATGTGGTTGCGGCTGACGTGGTAGAGCATGGAGTCGTTGGGGATGTTGAAGATGTTGTCTTGCAGCTCCTTCAGGCTCCGTATGCGGAGTATCTCGCGCCCCGTCTGCGGGTCGTGGAACACGAAGTCGCCGAAACCCATGTGCTCCTCCATGATGCGGCGCAGGTCGAGGTCCATCGTCTTGGAGTTCTTGTCCACGAAACGGAAGCCCTCAGCCTCTGCCTTCCGACGATTTTCCGACTCCGCGCTTTGCAGTATGAGCGGCACATACTCATCCCTGCGCCTGATTTCGCGCAGCAGTTTCAGCCCTGCCTCGGCATCTTTCCTGCCCCCGAGCGGGAAGCGCATGTCGCTGATTACGCCGAGCGCGTTGTCGCCGTAGCGGTCGTAGAGGGCCATTGCCTCCTCGTATGTGCGTGCGAGGAGCACCTTCGGGCGTCCGCGCTTGCGCTGGGCGGCGGCGTGGGGGTTGAGGGCTTCGGTGGAAAATCGCTTGGCTTGCTGGAGTATATAATTATATAGGTTGGGCAATATGGACGAGTAGTAGCGCACGCCATCCTCCACAAGCAATATCATCTGCACGCCGGCTTCCTGCAAGTCGTGCTCGATGTTCATCTTGTCCTCCACGAGCTTGATGATGGAGAGTATGAGATTGGTGTTCCCGAGCCAGCAGAACACGTAGTCGAACACCGACAAGTCTTCGTTTTCCATACGCTTGGTGATGCCGTGCGAGAATGGGGTGAGCACCACGCAGGGTGTCTGCGGCGAGGCAGCCTTAACCGCCCGCGCCACGTCGAAAGCGTCGTTGTCGGCGTTGCCCGGCATACAGATCACCAAGTCGATGTCGGTCGTAGTGAGAACCTTGTCGGCTTCCTCCACCGTCGTGGCCTTCATGAACGTGGGCGGGTAGCGCATACCGAGATCCATGTACTCATCGAATATCTTCTCGTCCACGCGACCGTCGTCTTCGAGGATGAAGGCATCGTAGGGATTGGCCACGATGAGCACGTTGAACACGCGCCGCGTCATCAGGTTGACAAACGATACGTCGCGCAGGTAGAACTTGTGCCATTCGGCCGGGATGCGGCTCGTGTGATTGCTTTCCATTTTGTCTTTGTGCAGATTTGCTGTGCCCGTCTGCTAAGCAAAGGCGCGTCGAGGGCACTTGCCATACGCAAAGGTAGCCGTTTTTTACTTAAATTGACCATTGTTGAGGGGCTTTTGTGTCCAAAGCGGCCTCTTTTTGCCGCAACAGCGCACGCCCGCACGGCTTTTTCTACGTAACTTTGCGACCGGCAACCAATCGCAGCAACACCATGGACAAGGAATTTGAGAAGATGCGCAACGGCGAGACCTACCGCTTCGACGGCGGAGACGTATTGCAAAGCCTCAACCGCGCCAAGGAGCTTTGCCGCCGGCTAAGGGGCATGACCACAGGCGATGCAGACTACCGCGACACCATCACGCAACTGATACCGAGTCTGCCACCCACGTCGACAGTCTGCCCGCCGTTCACCTGCGACCACGGCAACGGCATAACGATAGGCGAGCACACGTTCATCAACGCCAACTGCACCATGCTCGACAGCGGCCGCATCGCCATCGGCAGTCACGTGAAGATTGGCCCGTGCTGCCAACTGTACACGCCCAACCACCCATTCGACCATATCGAGCGGCGCAAACCGCATGAACGATCCCTGCCCATCACCATTGGCGACGACACTTGGCTCGGCGGCGGGGTGATTGTTTGCCCGGGGGTGACCATCGGCAACCGCTGCATCATTGCCGCAGGGGCAGTGGTGACGAGCGACATTCCCGACGATTGCCTCGCCGCAGGCAACCCGGCAAAGGTGAAGAGACGGAACGTTCCCTGAAGTCAAAGAAATCAATTGGTGATTGCCCGAAAGCCCCCACGGGTTGGCTTACCGGCCAATGCGAACGCCTTGCCTCCATAACGGCATGGCAAATGAAAAAGAGGACATGCCTTCCGGCACATCCTCTCATACTTTGCGGCAGCCTTGCCAATCAGTTAGCTTCGGGAACATCGGCAAGCGTCTTGGTGAGCAACTGCCAGAACGGGAGCATCGTCGGTATGTAGCAGCGTTCGCCAGTGGTATGCGGTGAACGGAGCGTCGGGCCGAGCGACACCACATCAAGATGCGGATACTTGCCAAGGATGACGCTGCACTCCAGTCCGGCGTGGTCAACTTGCTCCACAGCCTCCTCGCCGAAGAGTTCCTTGTACTCACGTTCAAGCAGCTTGAGAATCTCGCTCTCCGTGTTGGGATCCCATCCGCTGTAGCCTCCACTCATGGCCACTTTCATCCCGGCCATGCTGAAACAGCTTTCAAGCGTGGTGGCGAGGTAGGCTTTCATGCTTTCGCTCGATGAGCGTGCGAGAATCTTTATCTCTGCCTCGGTGGGCGTGATGTCGATTATTGCGAGGTTGGATGAAGTCTCGACCACGGTAGGTATGGCTGGAATCATGCGCAGCACGCCGTTGTGGCAGGCGTATATGGCGTTGAGCAAATTGTCTTGTATTTCCTCCGGCACAACCGCCTGCGGCATCTCCGCGTCCTCGGCAGCGAAGACGATGCCGCTCTCTATGCCCGCATACTCCTTTTCAAAGAGAGCCTTGAAAGCCTCCGCCTGCTCCTTGGCCTCCCCGGCCTTGCCTGCCGGCAACGTCAGGACGGCTTCGCACTCAAACGGTATGGCGTTGCGCATGTTGCCTCCGTGCCATGCGGCGAGCCTTGCGCCGAGCGTCACGATGGCCTCACGGACGTATCGCGCCATGAGTTTGTTGGCATTGGCGCGCCCCTCGTGTATCTCCAATCCGGAGTGGCCTCCGCGCAATCCTTTCAGCACCACTTTCACGGCAACGTGGCCTGCGGGGGCGGCGGCCTCCACATAGCCCATCGTAGCGGTGATGTCGAGGCCTCCAGCACTGCCTATCACGAACTTGCCCCACGTCTCGGAGTCGAGGTTCAGGAGTATGTCTCCGTTCAGTTCGCCCTCGGGCAAGTCGTTGGCACCATACATTCCGGTCTCCTCGTCGGCCGTGATGAGAGCCTCCACGGGGCCGTGTTGCAGTTCCTTGTCTTCCATAACGGCCATTATGGCGGCCACACCAATGCCGTTGTCGGAGCCAAGCGTAGTGCCGCGAGCCTTCACCCAGTCGCCGTCGACGTAGGTTTCAATCGGGTCGGTCTCGAAGTTATGGTTGCTTTCCTTTGTCTTTTGCGGCACCATGTCCATGTGCGCTTGCAGAATCACGCCCTTGCGGTTTTCCATTCCCTTAGTTGCTGGCTTGCGCATGACGATGTTTCCGGCAGCGTCCTTGAATGCCTCCACTCCTGCCTTGGCTGCGAAGTCGAGCAGGAAGGCCTGCACTTTCTCAAGGTGTCCCGATGGACGGGGCACTTGTGTGAGCGCATGGAAGTTGCGCCAAATGCACTCCGGTTTCAGGTTGCAGATTTCGTTCATAGTCGTTGGGGTGTTTATAAATTATAGGAATACTCTTCTTTTGTTACATAAATATGCGTGATAGCGTCGCGTCCCCTGCCCCTCCGCACTCCGATGCGTTGCCGGCGGCATGCGGCGCGCGGTGGGCAGCACATCACGGCAGGCGCACGCCGGCCGTCAATGCGCCACGGCCTCCACCACCGTGCGCCTGCGGGTGAAGGCCAGTGCCACCCACGCCCACACGCCGAGGAGCACCACAAGGAGCGTCTGCACGGCGTGGACGATCAGCACAAAGACCAGAGCCTGCTCCTCGGCCACGCCATAGAGCATCAGCATGGTCTTCACGGCGAAATGCCACGGGCCTGCGCCGTTGGGCGTGGGCACTACCACGGCTATGCTGCCCACGACGAAAGTGACCAGCGCACAGGCTGTGCCGAGATGCTCGGTGAAAGCGAAGCAGCGGAACGTGATGGAGTAATGGAGGAAATAGCAGCACCATATCGAGACGGTGAGTGCCACGAAAAGCGGCACGTTGCGCACGCGACGCAGCGACACCACGCCCTGCCAGATGCCACAGAGCGTGGCTTTCACGCGGTCGTAAACGGCCAGCCGGCGCAGCAGGATGTGGGCGAGGAAGAGCACGGCCACGGCACAGGCCAGCGTGACGGCATAGCCTGCGGGGGAGAATCCGGAGAGGATTGTGTCGAGACTCGTGCCCGTGTGGTCGAAGAATATCGTGAAAACGCGCAGTTGCAGGAGGAGCATCGTCCCCGTCACGATGAGAACGAGCAGCGTGTCGAGCGCGCGTTCGGTCACGACAGTGCCCAAAGCCTTGGGGAACGACACTCCGTCGTAGCGTCGCAACACGCCACAACGGGCAAATTCACCGATGCGCGGCACCAAAAGACTTGAGGCATAGGAAAGGAACACGGCATTGACGCACGTGGAGTGGCGCGGGCGTTCCCCCACCGGTTCAAGCAACTGACGCCATCGCCAACCGCGAATGAGCTGCGCGGCGATGCCGAACGGGAACGACAGAGCCATCCACCACCAGTCCATCTCGTGAAGAAGCACATGGCCAACGCGCATGAAGTCAAAACCACGATACATCCAACAGAGTATGGCCCCGCCGAAAACGAGCGGCAGCAGTATCTTCAACGTTGCGCCGGCAACTTTTCTCAATTCCATAACCAAATGCAAATTTACATGGTTTTGGCCGTAAATCAAAACTTTTATGTCCAAACTTTGGACTGTGCCAATGGCGGAAATGGCAATCTATATGTCTTTTTTATTAATTTTGCACCGTGGCAGACGACACAGCGGTAGGCGGCAGTGGGCGCGACGACGGGGAGCGAAGCCAGCGCAGCCGCATCATGGCGGCCATCCACAGCAAGGACACTAAGCCCGAACTTATTGTCCGACGTTATCTCTTTGCCTGCGGCTTCCGCTTCCGCCTCTCCCACCCTTGGCTTCCCGGCAAGCCCGACATCGTGCTCCGCAAGTATCGCACGGCCATCTTCGTCAACGGTTGTTTCTGGCACGGCCACGACTGCGGGGCTTTCTCTTTGCCCAAGACCAACACCGCCTTTTGGGCGCGCAAGATTGGGCGCAACCGCGAACGCGACGCCGAAGTGCAAAGGAAACTGGCGCAAATGGGGTGGCACTGCATCACCGTCTGGGAATGCGAGCTGCGCCCCGAACGCCGCGAGCAGACGCTGCGCTCGCTCGCCTTCACGCTCAACGCCATCTACTTGGGCGACCACGGCCGCCGCTATGTGCTGCCCGAAGAGGAAAGGCAGATGGCGGCGGAGGACATCCACGACGGCGACGGCAACCCGCCCGAGTGACCGTCAGTCTCCCGGGAACGCCTACGCAAAGCCAGGACACACACGAACATTGCATTACAAACAAGGCAAAAATACACGAAATGAGACAAGTCAGGCCAAAGAAACACCTCGGACAGCACTTCCTAATCGACCTCGACATCGCGCGGCGCATTGCCGACACCGTGGATGCCTGCCCCTCGCTGCCCATCCTTGAAGTGGGGCCGGGTATGGGCGTGCTCACCCAATACCTCGCCACAAAAGGGCGCGAGCTGCGCGTCGTGGAGATTGACAGGGAGTCCGTGGCCTACCTCCACGAGCATTTCCCCGTGCTGCGGGACGCAATCCTCGGCGAAGACTTCCTGCGGATGCAGCTCGACAAGGTGTTCGACGGGCGGCAGTTTGTGCTCACGGGCAACTATCCTTACGACATATCATCGCAGATTTTCTTCAAGATGCTCGACAACCGCGACCTCATACCCTGCTGCACGGGCATGATTCAGCGTGAGGTGGCGCAACGGCTGGCCGCGCCGCCGGGTTCGCGCACCTACGGCGTGCTTAGCGTTATGATGCAGGCTTGGTACGACGTGGAATACCTCTTCACGGTCGACGAGGGCGTGTTCAACCCTCCGCCAAAGGTGAAGAGTGCCGTCATACGCCTCACGCGCAACTCCACCGTGAGCCTCGGATGCGACGAAGCCCTCTTCCGCCGCGTGGTGAAGGCCGCTTTCGGGCAACGCCGCAAGATGCTCCGGGTAAGCCTCCGCCAGCTGTTCGCCGCCCGCGAGGAGCACGAGGCTTTCTTTGCAGGCCCGATGATGACCATGCGTCCCGAACAGTTGAGCGTGGCGCAGTTTGCTGAACTAACCAACCTCGTGGCCACGGAGCTGTCGGGGAGGGACTGAGCAAAGAGCTAACTCGGTGCGGCAGGAATCGGACTATATGGCGGATTTCCGCGCCGTGTGCGGGCACAAATATTGATATATGTCAAAAACAGTGGCTAATTGCAACACATAGCGCATCCCGTCTGGAGGCAATATGCTCAAACTCACTAACTTTGCACCCGTGAAACAGACTCACAGACAATCACAGTCAGCAAGGCAAAAAGACTGGATGACAAGCAAAGCCGTTTGAGACGGAAAAAGATTGACAGGATAGCTCAATAGGAAAGAAGCAAGAAGGTATTGCCAAGAGAGGTGAATATTGAACAGGATGACACCACGGTTATCAACCTAAGGTGAAAGGATTGTTATGGCAGAAAGCCTGTCCGCAACGCGAGTTGCGGCAGGCATGGGAGGGGGAATGTGCCTGTCCATCCCGCGCCCATCCCCGGATGATTTTGGTTTTAGGGTTATATAAGTGTGGGCGGCATTCGGAACGTAAACCGAGTGCCGCCTTTTCGCGTGTCATAGGGAAGCTGCATTGCCTTTCTGTGGAACATTAATCGGAAGCCAACGGAGCTTTTAACGCGCCCCACTTATGCTCCGTTGCGTCCGTTTAGGCTGCTAATTCCAAGCAACAGAATGGCGCGCCGAAAGACGGCGGGGAAGCGTCCGCCGAACAAACGAAGCGGCGATGCCCCACGATGCGATTGGAGTTGCCTGTTGACACATTATATATAATAAGGTATGTTTAACCGAAAGTAGTGACAATCCAACCGTCAGGGGCATCGCCCTTGCGTATGCAAGTTGCTTCAGCAACCCCTACTACGGGCAAGCGAAGGCAGAAAGGAACAAAGGAGCGCACCCTCGGGCGCGCTCCTGAATGAAAAGAAAGATCTATGAAGCCAGCGTCTGGCATGAAGCCAAGGCCAGAGCCGAGAGAGCGAGCAGACAGATATTTCTACTGCCTCTCATGGTTGGCTGCAATTACTTGAACAAACCTTTAATAAAGCCTTGCGGCTTCTTGGAGGTGTTGTCGGTGTAGCCGGCACGGAAAGCAGGGTT
>CAZURD010000004.1:37174-43842 GCA_964623445.1 uncultured Prevotella sp.
TGTTAAACTTATTTTGGTGACGTTTTCCATAAACATTCTTGATTTGGAGGCAAAGATAGTGGATTTTCGACGTAACCGTTTACCCTCCCCGATATTCAGAAATATTAATAAAATAAAGGTAATGTTTATATAAAAAATAGGCGATATGAAGCCTGTTTCATCTCATATCGCCTGTTGTGAATGCTTTTAACCGATGTTATTTTCCGGGCTTTTCGGCATCGCCGAAAGGCTGTCGCCACGTGCAGCCCTCGCGCCAGCGGCTGCAACCGTAGGCTGAATGGCCGCGCACCACAGTGCCCTTGCCGCAGAGCGGGCACGGCTGTCCCTCGGCCACGGCGGATGCCTGCGGCTTCTTCCTTGCCGAAGTCTGCGGCTGCCGATGCCTCACGGGAGCCATGCGCCTCTTCATGTCCTCGTCGGTTAGGGTGGTGACACGGCGACTGCTGTTGTCGGCGAGCACCTCATTGACTATCGACGTGACCTGCTGTTTAAGCCCGTCGATGAACTCGGCGGCAGAGTATGTGCCGTGCTCGATGTCGCGCAGCTTCTTCTCCCATATTCCCGTAAGCTCGCAACTCTTCAGAAGCTCTTCGTGAATGGTGTCTATCAGCTCCACACCCGTGGGCGTTGCCACGAGGCTGCTGCGCTCACGCTTGATGTAACGCCGCTTGAACAGCGTCTCGATGATGCTCGCCCGCGACGAGGGGCGGCCTATCCCGTTGTCTTTCATGGCCGCCCGCAGCTCCTCGTCGTCGACAAACTTGCCTGCGGTCTCCATTGCGCGGAGCAGCGTGGCCTCGGTGTAGGGCTTCGGCGGCGTGGTCTGCCGCTCGGCGAACGACGGCTCGTGGAGGCCGCTCTCGCCCGGGGTGAACACGGGCAGCGTGCGTTCCTCCGCTGAGTCCGATGCCTCCTTGGCCTCCTGCGGCGAGGGCGCGTCCTTGGCGTAGACCACGCGCCAGCCCGGCGAGAGGATGGTCTTGCCCGTGACGCGGAAGTCAACGCCGCCCGCCGTGCCGTTGACGGTGGTGGTGGCGAACTTGCAGTCGGGATGGAACACGGCGATGAAGCGGCGCGCCACGAGGTCGTAGACGTGGCGTTCGATGTCGGTGAGGCTGCGTGCGGGCACTCCCGTGGGTATGATGGCGTGGTGGTCGGTCACCTTTGAGTTGTCGAACACTTTCTTCGACTTGCGCAAAGGCTTGCCACGGAGCGGCTGTGTGAGCGCGTCGTAGCCCGCGAGGCCGGCCAGCGTGGCCGCGCACTTGGGGTAAACGTCGTCGGGGAGATACTGCGTGTCCACGCGCGGGTAGGTGGTGAGCTTGCGCTCATAGAGCGACTGTATGGTGTTGAGCGTCAGTTCCGCGCTCATTCCGAACTTCTTGTTGCTGTCCACTTGGAGCGACGTGAGGTCGTAGAGGTGCGGCGGGGCTTCAGTGCCCTCCTTGCGCTGCACCGCCGTCACCGCAAACGGCACGCCCGTGATGGCGCGCAGGGCGGCCATGCCCTCCTCCTTGGAGGCAAACCGCCCCTTGGTGGCAGCGAAGAGAGTGCCGCGATAGGTGGTGGCGAGCGTCCAGTAGGTCTCCGGCTTGAAGTTCTCTATCTCCTTTTGCCTCCTCACGATGAGGGCGAGCGTGGGCGTTTGCACACGCCCTATGCTCAGTACCTGCCGCTTCTGGCCATACTTCAGGGTGTAGAGGCGCGTGGCGTTGAGTCCGAGCAGCCAGTCGCCGATGGCGCGGCTGAGGCCGGCGAGATAGAGTTTCTGGTAGTGTTCCTGCCCGCGCAGGCTGCGGAAGCCCTCGCGTATGGCCTCGTCGGTCATCGACGAAATCCAGAGACGCTTCACGGGGCACGTCGCCCCGGCCTTCTGCATCACCCAACGCTGTATCAGTTCGCCCTCCTGCCCGGCGTCGCCGCAGTTGATTATCTCGTCGGCGGAGCGCATCAGACGCTCTATCACGGAGAACTGGCGGCGGATGCCGTCGTCGTCGATCAGCTTTATGCCGAAGCGTTCGGGAATCATGGGCAGCGAGCCAAGGCTCCAGTGCTGCCACTGCGGGGTGTAGTCGGCCGGCTCTTTCAGCGTGCAGAGGTGGCCAAAAGTCCACGTCACCTGATAGCCGTTGCCCTCCATGTAGCCGTCGTGGCTCGCGCTTGCCCCTATTATCCTCGCTATGTCCTTGGCCACGCTGGGCTTCTCGGCTATGCAGACTATCATTGCAGATTGCGGGAAAACGCCTCCTTAATAGCCCAAGTCCTCGCCCACGAGTATGACGGCGATGCGCCCGGGGGCAGCGTTGCGCACGAGGTGGACGTAGTTGCAGACGCTCTGCGGGGAGTGGCAGTTGTGGCACACGCCGTCAGTCTGGCACGGCGTGGCGATGTCGAAGCGGGCGGCGTTGACCGGCGCGGCCGTGGAACGGGCGCGGGCGATGGCGGCCTCCAGCGTTTGCGCCACCTTGTTGAGACCTATGACGAAGAGGACGTGGCGCGGGCCGAACGTTATGGCGGCCACGCGGTTGCCCTTGCCGTCGATGTTGACTATCACGCCATCCTCGCTGATGGCGTTGGCGCTCGACAGATAGTAGTCGGCCGAGAATGCCTTGCGATACACATCGTCGGCCTCTTCGGGCGTTGTGGCGCGGTCGCGGTCGAAGATTGTGTAGGTGTTCTTGGCGTGGAGGGCGGCCGTCAGTCCCATGTCGCGGATTGTCATCGACCCGCCCCACGTCACGGTGCTGCCGTCGGGAATGATGGATAGCACTTTCTCGATGGCCTCCGAGGCCGTGGCGCAATAGAGAGCTTCGATGTTGCGCCGCCCAAGGTGGCGGACGATGTGCGCCGCGAGCCTTTCGTTGCGTGCTTGCTTTGGTGTCATTTGTCGCTGTTGATGGCAGCCGCGCCGCACCTGCATCGGGCGCAATGCGGCTGCGCGTTTGTCGTTTTACATATAAGCCCTTCGCCTCTCGCCATCCTCGCCATATGCCACGACCAGCAACAGGCCGGCAGGCCGCCCGCGCGGACGATGCCTGCAAGACTGCAAGCGGTGCGACGGCACGGCTGCATACCTGACGGGAAACGGGGAAAAGGCTGTGCAAATATACAACAAAACATCCGACGGGCAAAGCGATTCAACCTCGCAATGACATTTTGCGCAAAAGGACAGAAACGGAGGTCGCCGCCAAGTTAAAATTGACTGCGACCTCCATTGCGTTGCAACGGATGCCTCGTTGCGTTGCATTTAATGCCTTATTGCATCGCAATTAATGCCTTATTGGAGGCCAATAAGACAGCTTTTGTAATCCATTGCGTGTCAGTGCGTTGCGCGGAAGCAATTGGATTATGGCCGCAATAAATCTGCGCGGGGCGGAATTGTGCATTTCGTGCAAACGGGATTCCGTCCGTTCCCTGCGCACTTCGTTTATATGCCATTCGCCACTGAACGCCCCACCCTACTGCGCAAGATGAAGCCGCGCAAGGCATCGCCCGAAATGACGCACCGCTAAACCGTGCCCGTCCGTGCCTGCACCAAGGCCGGCAAGGGCACAAAATCAAGCAAGGAGAACACTCTTTCAGGAAAATTGGAGTAACTTTGCAGGCCGAAACCCCAACCGGCATACCCAAGATGAAAATACTTAGCGACGAAGAGCTGGCCATAGCCCTCGACAAAGACATATTCCACCACATATCCGATGCCGCCGACGCACTCGGCCTGGAGTGCTACGTGGTGGGCGGATACGTGCGCGACCTGTTCCTCGAACGCCCGTCGACAGACATCGACGTGGTGACGGTGGGCAGCGGAATAGCCCTCGCCGAAGAGCTGCGCCGCCGCCTCGGACGCAAGGCAAGGCTGACGGTGTTTCGCAACTTCGGCACGGCGCAAGTGCTATGGGGCGACCAAGAGGTCGAGCTGGTGGGGGCACGCCGCGAGAGCTACAGCCACGACTCGCGCAAGCCGGTCGTGGAAGACGGCACGCTGGAGGACGACCAGAACCGCCGCGACTTCACAATAAACGCAATGGCGGTGTGCCTCAACAAGGCGCGCTTCGGCGAACTCGTAGACCCGTTCTACGGACTTGAGGACTTGGAAGACGGCATTCTGCGCACGCCCGCCGACCCGGACACCACGTTCGACGACGACCCGCTGCGCATGATGCGCTGCGTGCGCTTTGCCGCACAACTCGGATTCCGTATAGACGACGAGACGTTTGAGGCTATAGGCCGCAACGCCTCGCGCATGGCGATAGTGAGCGGAGAGCGCACGAAGGACGAGCTGAACAAGATTCTCATGGCCAAGGCACCAAGCGTGGGGTTCGTGGAGATGCAGCGCAGCGGCCTGCTCGAAGTGGTGATGCCCGAAATGGCCGCCCTCGACATAGTGGAGAAGCGCGGCGAAAAGGCGCACAAGAACAACTTCTACCACACGCTCGAAGTGGTGGACAACGTGGCGCGGCGCGGCGGCGGACTGTGGCTGCGGTGGGCGGCACTGCTCCACGACGTGGGCAAGCCGAAATGCAAGCGGTGGGACGCGGCACAGGGATGGACGTTCCACAACCACAACGCCGTGGGCGCGAGGATGGTGCCGCAGATATTCAGGAGGCTGTCGCTGCCGCTCGACGCAAAAATGAAATACGTGCAGAAACTCGTGGAGCTGCACATGCGCCCCATAGCGATAGCCGACGAGGAGGTGACGGACAGCGCGGTGAGACGACTGCTCAACGATGCCGGCGACGACATAGACGACCTTATGACGCTCTGCGAGGCCGACATCACCAGCAAGAACGAGGGACGCAAGCGCATGTTCCTCGAAAACTTCAGGATGGTGAGGGAGAAACTGGCCGACCTAAAGGAAAAGGACTACCGCCGACTGCTGCAACCGTGCATCGACGGGAACGAGATAATGAGCCTCTTCGGCCTGCCCCCGTGCCGCGAGGTGGGACTGCTAAAGCAGGCACTCAAAGAGGCCGTGCTCGACAACAGCGTGCCAAACGAGCGCGAGCCGCTGATGCAGCTGCTCATGGAAAAGGCCAAGGAGCTGGGGCTCGAAAGCCCCGAAAAGCAAGCCTAAGCCCCGAGTGGAAAGACGGCCTGCCAAGCCCCAGCACATGGCTTCACCCACAGGGAAATCAACTGCCGAACCGATAGCGTCTGAAAAATATTCAGAGGGTTCAGTAAATAAAGTTAAATATAAGTAGGGGACACAACAATGTGGGAGTATTATGTTTAACTTTGCAAGCTGAAAACCGAGCCAACTCGGAAAGTTTTCAGAGACAACGTTGTTTGAACAAACAAACATTAGATATTTTATAAAGGTATGAAAGAGAAAAAACTGTTGTTGATTGCAGCTGCAGCTGCTTTTCTCGTCTCCTGCGGAGACAAGAGTGCCATGTCTGGCGACAATAGCTTTCCAGTGCAAGAAGTGACCACGCAAAGCGCCACCCTGCAATCATCCTACCCCGCTGTGCTTAGGGGCATTCAGGATGTGGAAATCAGACCGAAAGTGTCGGGCTTCATCACGAAAATCTGTGTCAAGGAAGGCGAGACCGTAAAGGCAGGCCAACTGCTCTTTGTCATAGACAACGTGACATACGAAGCAGCCGTGCGCGAGGCCGAGGCAAACGTGAAGACGGCCAAGGCCAGCCTCAACACGGCGACACTCACCTACGAGAACAGCAAGAAGCTCTTCGCCAACAAGGTGATTGGCACGTATGAAATGCAATCGGCAGAGAACTCCTACCTGAGCGCAGAGGCCGCACTCGCACAGGCAGAGGCCGCACTAAGCTCCGCCAAGGAGAACCTCAGCTACTGCTTCGTGAAAAGCCCCGCCGACGGCGTGATTGGCACGCTGCCCTACAAGGTGGGCGCACTCGTGAGCAGCTCAAGCACCGATGCCCTCACCACGGTGTCTGACATGAGCAGCATGGACGTTTATTTCTCAATGAACGAGAAGGAAGTTCTCGAAATGCTCAAGGCCGGGGGAAGCCTGGACAGCCTCGTGAAGAACTTCCCGACCGTACACCTCCAGCTGGCCGACGGCTCAATCTATGACATCGACGGAAAGGTGACGAGGATGAGCGGCATCATCGACCAGACCACGGGCGCCCTGCAAATGATTGCAGAGTTCCCCAACCCGAACCGCATACTGAAGAGCGGCGGCTTCGGCTCCGTAATCATCAAGCACGTCAACGACGATGCCATCATCATCCCGAAGAACAGCACTATGGAGGTGCAGAACAAGGTGTTCATCTACGTCCTTGGCGAGGAGAACAAGGTGAAGTACACCGAAATAACAGTTGACCCGCAGGATGACGGCAACAACTACATCGTGACCGGAGGCTTAAAAGCAGGCGACAAGTACGTAACCAACGGCATAACGAAGCTCACCGACGGTGCAACCATCACCCCGACCACCCCGGAGGAGTACGACAAGGCAATCCAAGCGGCTGCGAGCATGAGCGCAAGCCTGCAATGACAATGCACGGCATTCAAAACAAGGATTAAATTTAAGCATCTAATATGACATTTACGACATTCATAAAGCGCCCGGTGCTCTCGACGGTGATTTCGATATTCCTCGTCATACTGGGACTCATAGGACTGTTCACACTGCCTATTGAACAGTATCCTGACGTGGCGCCGCCTACCGTGTCGGTGCGCACCAC
>CAZURD010000005.1:0-7274 GCA_964623445.1 uncultured Prevotella sp.
CATAGCGGTCGCGCACCACCTCGTATTCAATCTCTTTCCAGCCTTTCAGGCTCTTTTCCACGAGCACCTGGGGCGAGAACGCGAATGCCTTTTCGGCCAGCTTGCGCAATTCTTCCTCGTTGTCGCAGAATCCGCTGCCCAGCCCGCCAAGGGCGTATGCGGCACGGATGATGACGGGGTAGCCCAGTTCGGCTGCGGCTTTGCAGGCTTGCTCGATGTCGGAGCAGGCCTCACTCTTGATGGTCTTTACGCCAATCTCGTCGAGGCGTTCCACGAACAGCTCGCGGTCTTCAGTGTCCATGATGGCCTGCACGGGTGTGCCGAGCACGCGCACGCCGTATTTTTCGAGCACTCCGCTCTTGTGAAGCTCCACTCCGCAGTTGAGGGCGGTCTGTCCGCCGAAGGCCAGCAGAATGCCGTCGGGGCGTTCTTTCTCTATCACGCGCTCCACGAAGTAGGGCTGCACGGGGAGGTAGTAGATTTGGTCGGCCACGCCTTCCGAGGTCTGCACGGTGGCGATGTTGGGGTTGATGAGTATCGTTTCCACGCCTTCCTCGCGCAAGGCTTTCAGTGCCTGCGAGCCGGAGTAGTCGAATTCGCCCGCCTCGCCGATTTTCAGTGCGCCCGAACCGAGCAGCAACACTTTCTTTATGCTGTTGTCTTTCATAATCTCACCTCAATTTGTCTGCGAAACGGTCGAACATGAACTCTGTGTCAACAGGCCCGGAACAGGCCTCGGGATGGAACTGGCTGGTGAACCACGGGTTCTCTTTGTGGGCCACGCCCTCGTTGGATCCGTCGTTCATGTTTACGAAAAGCTCTTTCCAGTCGCTGCCGAGCGTCTTTGCATCGACGGCATATCCGTGGTTCTGGCTTGTGATGTAGCAGTGGTCTGTGCCCACCTCGCGCACCGGTTGGTTGTGCGAGCGGTGACCGTACTTTAGCTTGTAGATTCTGGCACCACCGGCTTTGGCCAGTAGTTGGTTGCCCATGCAGATGCCGCAGATGGGCTTTCGCGACATGGACATCTGCTTGCGAATGATCTCCACGGCATCCTCGCACATGTCAGGGTCGCCCGGGCCGTTGCCGAGGAAGAGGCCGTCGAAGTCCATCGAGGTATAGTCGTAGTTCCAGGGCACACGTATCACCTCCAGTCCGCGATTGATGAGGCAGCGGATGATGTTGTTTTTCACTCCGCAGTCCACGAGGACGACTTTCTTTCCCGCGCCCTCGTTGTAGCGGATGACTTCCTTGCAGCTCACCATGTCGACGAAATTCACGCCCTCATAGCGCGCTTCCGGCACGTTGTCCGGCTCGTCGTCGAAGATAATCTTTCCCATCATCACACCGTGTTCGCGCAAGACTTTCGTTAGCTGGCGCGTGTCCACGCCCGTGATGCCCGGCACGTGCTCGCGCTTCAGCCAGTCGGCAAGGCTCTCGACTGCGTTCCAATGGCTGTACTCCTCGCTGTAGTCGGCCACGATGATTGCGGATGCGTGGATGCGGTCGCTCTCCATGAAGGTGGCCAGGCCGTTGTCTTCGACGGTGAACGGCGGCACGCCGTAGTTGCCAACGAGCGGGTAGGTGAGGGTCATCAGCTGGCCGGCATACGACGGGTCGGTGAGGCTTTCAGGGTATCCCATCATTGCCGTGTTGAATACAACTTCGCCAGCCACGGCCTGTTCGTATCCGAACGACTTGCCGCTGAAGCGTGTCCCGTCTTCAAGGACCAATGTTACGTTCCTCATTTATTATGGTGTGAGTGGGTTAAAATTTCTGTTCGTATCGGTAAACGTTGTCGTAGTAGTTCACGAAGGCTTGGTTGACAAGTTTTGTCCCGCCCGGCGTGGGGTAGTTGCCGGTGAAATACCAGTCGCCCTTGTGATGGGGGATGGCCTCGTGCAGTCCCTCGATGCTTTGGAAAACAAGCTCTATTGGAGTGCGCACCCCGGCGGGGCGGAGCATCTCCACCATCTTGGTGTTGAGTTCGTCGATGCTGAAAGGCTTGTAGAGGTCTTTCACGCAGCACCGCATTTCGTCTTTCGGCTTGCGCAGCTCTTCGATGCAGTTGCGGTAAGTCTGGTCTATCAGGCCATGCATTCCGCGATCTTTCAGCAAGCGTATGCAGGCTCTGAAGGCGATGAACTCCTCAAGGCGAGCCATGTCGATGCCGTAGTAGTCGGGATAGCGAATCTGCGGCGATGAACTGACGATGACTATTTTCTTGGGATGCAGGCGGTCGAGAATCTTGATAATGCTCTCGCGGAGGGTCGTGCCGCGCACGATGCTGTCGTCTATCACCACAAGGTTGTCGACGCCTTTCTCCAGCACTTCGTATGTAACGTCGTACACATGGGATGCCAAGTCGTTGCGCGTGTTGCTTTCAGTGATGAACGTGCGCAGCTTGATGTCTTTCCAAGCGACTTTCTCCGAACGCACATAATGGTCGAGGATGAGCACCAGTTCCTCGTGTGTCGGGGTGTGGCCGAGGCTTTCTATGGCCTTAGCCTTTTGTTCGTTGATGTGTTTCTTGAAGCTGGAGAGCATTCCGTAGTAAGCAACCTCGGCCGTGTTGGGGATGAACGAGAACACTGTGTGTTCCACGTCGCCGTCAATTGCTTTCAGGATGGGATTTATCAGCAGCTCACCGAGCTTCTTGCGCTCCTTGTATATGTCGCGGTCTGAACCACGGCTGAAATATATCCGTTCAAAGGAACAGGCGGAATCGCTGCGCTGTTCGAGGATGCGCTCTATGGAAAACTCTCCCCTGCGGTTGACCACAAGGGCCTCTCCTGCGTTCAGTTCAGCTATGTCGTCGCATTCGATGTCGAATGTTGTCTGTAGCACCGGGCGTTCGCTGGCGACTGCCACGATTTCGTCGTTCCTGTAATAGAACGCGGGGCGGATGCCCCACGGGTCGCGCATGGTGAACATTTCCCCGCTGCCGGTGATGCCGCATATCACGTATCCGCCGTCGAAGTCGGGCATTGTCGTGCGCAGCACATTGCCCATGCTCACGTGGTTGTCGATGTATTCGGTGATGTCCGTGCCTTGCAAGCCTTTCTCCTTGGCGTATATGAAGTTGCGTTCCACCTCGCGGTCGAGCCTGTGCCCCATCCATTCAAGCATGATGTAGCTGTCGCTGAATATCCGGGGGCATTGCCCTTGGGCCGTTATCTTGGCGAAAATCTCGTCGATGTTGGTCATGTTGAAGTTGCCGCAGAGGCACAGGTTCTTTGCCCGCCAGTTGTTGCGGCGCAGGAAAGGGTGGACGTATTGCAGTCCGCTCTTGCCCGTTGTAGAGTAGCGTAGGTGTCCCATGTACAGTTCGCCCGCAAACGGCAGCTTTTCCTTTGCGTATGCGCTGTCGGCCAGTTGTTCGGCGGTGAGGCCTCTGAATTCCTTCTGTGCGCTTGCGAATATCTCTGTTATGGCGTTTGAGCCGAGCGCTCTTTCGCGGAACATATACTCATTGCCGGGTTCTGTGTCGAGCTTGACACAGGCTATTCCGGCACCTTCCTGGCCACGGTTGTGCTGCTTCTCCATCATAAGGTAGAGTTTATTCAGCCCATACAGCCATGTGCCATACTTGCGTTGGTAATGTTCAAGCGGTTTGAGCAGCCTGATCATCGCCACTCCACATTCGTGTTTTAGTTGCTCCATCGGACAATCCGGGTGTTCGCTTTATGATTGTTTGTTGAGTTTGCGGTTGGGCATCTGCACGGTTGGCATTCCTTTTCGCATTGTCGTGCGTCATTCCACCGTGACCGATTTTGCGAGGTTGCGAGGCTGGTCTACGTTCTTCCCCTTGCACACGGCGATGTGGTAGGCCAGCAGTTGCAGCGGTATGGTGGCCAGCAGAGGTTCGAGACATTCGATGGTGTCCGGCAGTTCTATCACTTCGTCGGCAATGCGGCTTATGGTGGTGTCGCCCTTTGTCACGATGGCAATGACTTTTCCCTTGCGTGCTTTCACTTCCTGGATGTTGCTAAGCACTTTCTCATACATCGTGTTGTGCGTGGCAATCACCACCACAGGCATGTCGGAGTCGATCAGAGCGATGGGGCCGTGCTTCATCTCTGCGGCGGGATAGCCCTCTGCATGGATATAGCTTATCTCCTTCAGCTTCAGTGCTCCCTCCAAGGCCACGGGGTAGTTGTAGCCTCGGCCGAGGTAGAGGAAGTTCCGGGCGTATGTGAAAGTGCGGCTAAGCTCGGCGATGCGGTCGTTGAGCTTGAGCACCTCCGCCATCTTTTCAGGGATGTTGTGCAGTTCTTCCACAATGTGCATGTAGGCTCTTTCGTCCAGCGTCCCGCGCTCCTTTGCCAGTGCGAGGGCAAGCATCGACAGCACAGTGACTTGGCCTGTGAACGCCTTTGTGGAGGCAACGCCTATTTCCGGCCCCACGTGTATGTAGGAACCGGTGTCGGTGTAGCGCGGAATGCTCGACCCGATGGCGTTGCAGATGCCATAGATGAACGCGCCTTTCAGCTTGGCCAGCTTTATGCCGGCGATGGTGTCGGCCGTTTCGCCGCTCTGCGAGATGGCTATCACGACATCGTTCGGCATTATTACGGGGTTGCGGTAGCGGAACTCCGACGCATACTCCACCTCAACGGGTATGCGGCAAAGGCTCTCTATGAGTTGTTTGCCGATGAGTCCGGCGTGCCACGATGTGCCGCAGGCTATGACGATGAACCGCTTGGCGTCGAGCAGCTGCCGTTTGTGGTCGATTACTGCGCTCAGCACCACGTTGTCCTTGTCTATGTTGACGCGGCCGCGCATACAGTTGGTGATGCACTCCGGCTGTTCAAATATCTCCTTTAGCATGAAGTGCGGGTAGCCGCCCTTTTCCAGCTGTCCGAGGTTGATGTCCACGGTCTGCACTTCAACGTTCTGGTGGCGATTGAAGATGTTCACCACTTTGATGTCTTCCCCGAGGCGCAGCACGGCGATGTTTCCGTCTTCGAGATACATCACCTTGTTCGTGTATTCCACGATGGGGCTTGTGTCCGACCCGATGAGATACTCGTCGTTGCCGATGCCTATCACGAGCGGGCTTTGGCGGCGTGCGGCTATTATTTGGTTTGGCTGGCGTTTGTCGAGCAGAGCAATGGAATAAGCTCCTATCACTTCGTGCAGGGCCACTTGTACGGCTGTCAGCAGGTCGAAGTTCTTGCGCGACTGGATGTATTCAATCAGCTGCACGAGCACCTCCGTGTCTGTGTCGGAGCGGAACTCCATGCCTTTCTCTATCAGCTTCTTGCGCAGGTCGGCATAGTTCTCTATTATGCCGTTGTGTATTATGGCAAGGTTCTTCGACTGCGAGTAGTGTGGATGGGCGTTTGTTTCAGACGGTTCGCCGTGGGTTGCCCATCGTGTGTGCGCTATTCCGACAGAGCCTTTGAGGTTTTTGTCCTTGCTAAAGTTCACGAGGTTGTCCACCGTGCCCTTTGCCTTGTACACGTTCAGTTGGCCATCTCCGTCGATTAGTGCCACCCCTGCGCTGTCATACCCACGGTATTCCAGCCTGTGCAGTCCTTTGATGAGTATGGGGAATGCGTCTTTCTTACCTATGTATCCTACTATTCCACACATGTTTTTTGCAATGTAGATTGGTTGTGTGCCGTCCGGTTGCTTGCCGTCCTGCCTCCGTGCATCATTACACTGGCCGCAGCCTTAGTCCGCTTTTGGCGTGCTGGGCTGCGGTCTGCATGGGCATTAGTCCAAGATGTTGTATAATAGTGAGGCGAGTGATACGAGTATCGATGTGGCCGAGACCCACAATGTGGTCATGCTTCCCACGCTTGAGTTCTGCGCTTTCACCTTGTTTGGTTCCACATATACTATATCGTTCTGCTGCAAGTAATAGTATGGCGAGTTGATGATGTTGGCATCGTTGAGGTTGAGCACGTGGATTGATTTCTCTCCGGAAGCGTCCTCGCGTATCAGCTTCACATTGTCGCGCACGCCATAGATGGTGAGGTCGCCTGCTTGCGCCAATGCCTCAAGTATGGTTATCTTTTCGTTGCTCACCGTGTACATTCCCGGCTTTGCCACTTCGCCAAGGACGGAAATCTTGTAGTTCGACATTCTGACCGTCACGATAGGGGTCTCGCTGGCATTCATGTAAGGCTTTATCCCTTCTTGTATGAGTTGCTCGGCTTCCGACTTCGTGAGTCCGCCGAGACGAATGCGTCCCAGGCGTGGGAAGTCGATGTATCCATCGTTGTCCACGAGATAGCCTTGGAGCATCGGCTGCGATGACGTGGTGCGTAAGTTCTGTGTGTATGGGGTCGGGACGGTGAGGTTGAAAGGCGATGCCGCGTCGCCATTGCTCGTACTTACGGTAATGGTAAGCAAGTCTTTTGGCATGATTCGAGCGTCATAAAGCATTTTCGACGGTGTTAAGTCAACACTGTCGCTATTAGCGAAATAGGCTACGTTTTTGGTCTTACAACCGCTCAGAAATACTACACTGACAGCAAGGATAACCGTCAGCCAATTGACTTTCTTCGTGTACGTCATCACTAATCATATTCGGTTAAACGCTGCAAATTTACGCCTATTTTTTCATATAAGCAAGAATTTAAGGTCAGTCAAATGCTTTTTTTAAAATATGCGTACAGGGGTAATTTCATGTCTTGACGCTGAGGGGAACTGCCGCCGACCCGTTTGCCGCCTCTGCCTTGAAAGTTTAACGAGCCATTAGATGCTAAAAATCCGATTAAGCCGCATCCCTTGGCTGATAAATTTGTAAGTTTGCAAGCGGAAATATATCCCATGAACATACCCATAATGCACAACATCGGAAAGAAAATGCTTGCGTTGGCATTTGCCATGCTCTCCCTGTCGACCGCCAGTGGCGCAGGCGACGGCTTCCGTGACGCCTTGATGCGCATGACAATCGCCGACAGCACCGACACAGAAATGCGCAAGGCGCAAATGAAAATGGTGGTAACCGGAACGGTGTCGAGTTCGCTGCTCGGAATCGACGAGGAGCAGGAACGGCTCATGGCCGAAAGCCTCGACCTCTATTTAGAGGAGCAGTTTGTCAGCGACATGGTAGACGCATCCCTTCCCTGCTATCGCGACTGGATGACAATAGGGCAGATGGACGAGTTGACCGCCATGCTGATGCGGCCCGACGTGAGGCAAGCCAAGCTCCACGTACACACCACGACAATGGGCGTTGCGCGGAACATAGGCAACACGCTTCAGGCCATCATCACGCCAATGCTGTCGGGACAAACGGCGGAACTGCCGCCGGAGAG
>CAZURD010000005.1:7374-18491 GCA_964623445.1 uncultured Prevotella sp.
TCAATGATGCGCACACAAGCGTTTGCCGCCAACGTAAACGCGCTTAGCTGCATGTCTGCCGACATGGAGGGGCTTTACGCCAAGTGGATAGAGTGTTTCGTGAATTGGGCCAGGAAAAAGGGCGGCTTTTGATCCGAGGCGATTTCCCGCGTCCCGCGCAAAGCGCAGCGCAGCCAGTTTGAGTGCCTCTGCATAACGTGCAGATATGCAGCTGTTTACGATAGATGCCTTATTGTCCTCCAATAAGGCATTAATTGTGTTGCAATAAGGCATTAATTGCACCCCAATTAGGCATCTATTGCAATGCAATGAGACATCCGTTGCATTGCGGCGAGGGCAACAGCCAAGTTGGAAGATGCCAGACCAAGGTCAAGGCAGATACGCAAATCCGCCCCACCGCAGAAACTTTGCGGTGGGGCGGATTTGCATCTGTCGTCAGACGGCTTGCGCAATCACTTCGGCTGCTCGGCTTCCAAGCGGTCTACGGCACCCGTGGCAGGGTTGAGGGTCAAGCGCGTCGTGTATCGCTTGTTGAACAGTTCGCCGCCAAGCAGTTCCACATTGCCAAACTGCGCCATGTTCACCTCAAAGGTGTCAAGCTCCGTGTTGCCGTCATATACGGTCACAACGGCCTTGCCCGGCACGTTGACATACACCCCGTTGGCCTTGCTTTTCTTTTTCGACTGCTCCACCTCGGCCGTGGCCGGCAGGCTTTTTGCGTCTTCCACGCTGATGTAGAAAGGCTTGCCGGAAAGGTCGTCGGGGGCAACAAGTCCCGTTTTCTGCGATATGCGGAACAGCACCTGCCTCTCTATCGGGGACATCGGGCAGATGGTCAGCACGTATTCGAGCGTATCTCGCGTTGTCGTGCCAGTGAACATACTCGTCAAAGCACGGTCTTGCTCGTCGAGATTGTTGAGCATTATGCGGAGCTGCTCCCCGTCCGAGGGCATGAAATCGGCCTCTCCCCGGTTGAGGTAGTTCTTGCTTTCGCGTATGTCGTAGATTTCCTGCGCCGTGAGTTCCGCCATCTTCGCCGTGCTTCCGGCAGACAATATTTCCTCGTTGAGCAGGCGGTGCGGGTCTGCCAGCTTCTGGCGCGGCGCGGCTTTGTATGGCTGCGGCATCTGTGGCGTGAGCGCGGCGGTGTTGATGGCAAGCAAAGTGCCGTCGTCTGCCAGTGCGACATTGGCCGCAACGCTCTTCGCGTTGAACTTTACGGAGAATGCCTTGTTCTTGTCCGCCTCGCCATAGGTGGCAAGACTGATGCCCGCCACGCTATATTTCACGCTTCCCTGCGTTTCCACCCCGTTGAGACGGAGGTAGCGTCCGGCATATTTGCAGAAGTCGCCCGGCGTATAGGTGGTACGCTCTACGAGCACACTGAAGCGCAGTACGGTGCGCGGCAGGAAATATACAGCCCCCTCCTCTGTCACTCCGGGTTGGTAGACGCTGGTCTCTGTCTGGGCCGTGGCATTCACACCGACGGCAAGTAGGGCTGCGATTAGAATATTTCTCATTGCTTTATAAATGTATAGAGCTAAAGTGGGCAAGTGGTGTGTGCGCCCGATTCATTGCGCGAGACGCTTGAATGCCTTCGGCAGGCATCTCACGATGTCGCCCGCCACGAGGCTCTCCTCTCCCAATTCTGCGGCTGCGATGTCGCCCGCAAGCCCGTGCAGGTACATCCCCAGCAGGCAGGCTTCCTTTCGTTGGCATCCGCGTGCGAGCAAGGCCGTTATGATTCCCGTAAGCACATCGCCGCTGCCGGCTGTGGCCATGCCCGGGTTGCCCGTAGGATTGAAAGCCACGTGTCCGTCGGGTGAGCAAAGGGCAGAGTAGCGTCCTTTCACTATCACGTAGCCTTCGATGCGCTCGGCGAGGTCGCAAGCCTTTGAAATGCGTTCATAGCTGTCGGCACAGTGGCCGTTCATGCGGTCGAACTCACGCGGATGCGGGGTGAGCACCATTCCACGCGGCAGCTGTTGCAGCCATGCTCTGTGGTTGGACAGAATGTTCAGCGCGTCGGCATCGGCCACTATCGGGCACTGTGTGCGCCGCAGCTGGGCGATGAGCGCGATGGAGGTAGGCTCGCTTACGCCTATCCCCGGCCCTATGCCGAGAGCGTCGTAGCCATCGGTTTCCACTGCCTCCGAGAACACTTCTTCGTCGTGGTCGAACTGTATCACGGCCTCCGGCACGGACATTTGCAGCAGTAGGCCGTTGCATTTGGGGCCGCACATGGTCAGCTTCCCTACGCCGCTGCGCAGACATGCCCTCGCAGCGAGCACCGCCGCCCCTCCCATGCCGTAGCTTCCGGCTATGAGCATGGCGTGTCCCATGTCTCCTTTGTGTGCAAATGGATTGCGTTTCGGCAGCATCGCCCTCACCTCGGCTTCTTCAACGATGTGGAAGCGGGTGTCGGTGTTGGCCATTCCCTCCGCGCTGATGCCGATGTCGATAACCTCCAGCTCACCAACATAGCGGCTGTTCTCCGCGAACAGAAACGAGAGCTTTGGCTGCTGGAGCGCAATCGTGAGCGTGGCCTTTACGATGTTGGCCCTCACGTTATATGCGTTGTCTTCCGCCATAAGCCCGGAGGGCAGGTCAATGCTCACCACTTTGGCAGGCGAGGCATTGATGTACTTCACCAACGAGGCAAAGCCCCCGGTCAAAGGCTTGTTAAGCCCCGACCCGAACAGTCCGTCGACGACGAGCGTCGAGTCATCAAGCTGCGGCGGGTCGAACTCCTGCGTCACTTCAGTGAACTGCCGCAAGGCCTTCACTTGCGTCAGCCTGTCCTTGTTTTCCGAGCAATCGTCGGATAGATTGCCGCTGATGTTGAAGAGATAGACGGAGACTGAAAACCCATCTTCGGCCAAGAGGCGCGCCACGGCCAATGCGTCGCCGCCGTTGTTGCCCGGCCCGGCGAACACCACCACGGGGCTTTCGTGCCCCCAACGCCTCCTTATGCAACCGAAGATGCCACGCGCAGCGCGCTCCATGAGGTCGATGGAGGCTATCGGTTCGTGTTCGATTGTGTACTTGTCAAGTTCACGAATCTGTGAGCCTGTGAATATTTTCATACGTGCAAAAATACAAAATAAAGCCAACCGAAAGGCAACAAGTGGGGTATTTTTAGTAATTTTGTGCCAAAATCGCAAAAAACGAACCAATGACAGAAGTCACAGTCGGCGACAAAGTGTTCGCCATATCAATCCCGGAGGCCGAAATCCAACGCCGCGTAAAGGAGGTGGCGGAACGCATCAACCACGACATGGCGGGCAAGAACCCGCTGTTCCTCGCTGTGCTCAACGGTGCGTTTGTGTTCGCCGCCGACCTGATGCGGGACATCACGATACCGTGCGAAATATCGTTCGTGAAGCTGGCCTCCTATCAGGGCACCACATCGACAGGCAAGATAAAGGAAGTCATCGGCATCAACGAGAGCCTCGCAGGGCGCACTGTCATAATAGTGGAAGACATCGTGGAGAGCGGTCTCACAATGAAGCGCATGATTGAGAGCATCGGCACGCGCAATCCCGCATCCGTACACATCTGCACTCTGCTCCTGAAGCCCGACCGGTTGCACGTGGAACTCGACATGGACTACGTTGCTTTCAAGATACCCAACGACTTCATCGTGGGCTATGGACTCGACTATAATCATCAAGGCCGCCAGCTCCGCGACATATATACGCTCAAAGGCGAGGCCGACCAGCAGTAGGCCGAAGGCCAGTGATGTGCGCAATAGATACTTAATAGGACATAAAGGATAAACAAAATTCAAGGACAACAACAATGAAGAACATCGTCATCTTCGGTGCGCCTGGGTCAGGAAAAGGTACACAGAGCGCCATGCTTACCGAGAAATACGGACTCGGACACATCTCCACGGGTGATGTGCTGCGCGAAGAAATAAAGAAAGGTACGGAACTTGGCGTCACGGCAAAGCAGTACATAGACAACGGGCAGCTGATACCCGACTCGCTGATGATTGACATTCTCGCCAGCGTCTACGATTCGTTCGGCACCGACCACGCCGGCGTCATCTTCGACGGCTATCCCCGCACCATTCCGCAGGCTGAGGCTCTGAAGGAAATGCTTGCCAAGCGAGGCCACCACTTGTCAGCCATGATTGAGCTTGACGTGCCAGAAGACGAACTGATGGCGCGCCTGCTGAATCGCGGCAAGGAGAGCGGACGCTCCGACGACAACGAGGAGACGATAAGAAAGCGCCTCGATGTCTACCACAAGCAGACCGCACCGCTCATCGAGTGGTATAAGAATGAGGGGCTGCACACCCACATCGACGGTCTCGGCGACCTCGGACGCATCTGCGCCGACATCTGCGCCGCAATCGACAACGCCGACTAAACCATACCGCAAAGCAAATGGCTGCATCCAACTTCGTTGACTACGTGAAGATTTACTGCCGCTCGGGCAAGGGCGGCCGAGGCTCCATGCACTTGCGACGCGCCAAATACCAGCCGAATGGAGGCCCGGACGGCGGCGACGGCGGACGCGGAGGCCACGTCTACCTGCGCGGCAACCGCAACTACTGGACGCTGCTCCACCTGCGCTACGAACGGCACATACGCGCCGGCAACGGAGGCAACGGAGGGCGAGACAAGTGCCACGGCAAGGACGGCGACGACGTTTACATCGAAGTGCCGTGCGGAACGGTGGCCTACGATGCCGAAACGGGCAAGTATCTCTGCGATGTCACCGCCCACGGACAGGAGGTGATGCTCCTGCGCGGAGGGCGCGGCGGACTGGGAAACTTCCAGTTTCGCACCGCCACCAACCAAGCCCCGCGATTCGCGCAGCCCGGAGAGCCGATGCAGGAGAAAACCGTCATACTCGAACTGAAGCTCCTTGCCGACGTGGGACTTGTGGGATTCCCCAACGCTGGGAAGTCCACGCTGCTCTCCACGCTGTCGAGCGCGAAGCCAAAGATAGCCAACTATCCTTTCACAACGCTCGAACCGTCGCTCGGCATCGTGGGATACAGGGAACGGCAATCGTTCGTCATGGCCGACATCCCCGGCATAATCGAGGGCGCAAGCGAGGGAAAAGGACTTGGACTGCGCTTCCTTCGCCACATCGAGCGCAACTCTCTGCTGCTGTTCATGGTGCCGGGAGACAGCGACGACATTGGACGCGAATATGAAATTCTGCTCGGTGAGCTGCGCAACTTCAACCCAGAGATGCTCGAAAAGCACCGCGTGCTGGCCGTGACAAAGGCAGACTTGCTCGACGGTGAGCTGATAGAGATGCTCCGCGAGACCCTGCCCAAGGACGTGCCGACCGTGTTCATCTCGTCGGTGGCCAACATTGGGCTTGAAGAACTAAAGGATAAACTTTGGGAGGAGCTTAACAGCGAGAGCAATAAACTGCGCAACATCACCGCCGAAGACACCCTTGTACACCGCGACAAGGACGTGGATGCCATCGCGGCAGAGATTGCCGCCGAGGGCGCAGACGACGGATTCGGCGACGATAAAGGCTCTGACGATGACGACATCATCGATTACGATGACATTGACGAGCTTGAAGACTTTGAGTATGGGGATGAAGACGACTGACGAAGGCACGGCGGCGGGGAATGCTTCCTGCGCCGCCGTAGCCTCCGTGCAGCAAGGTTGTGCTGATGGGAACCTCGCTGAACTGAGCCTGATTGTACACAATCTCGGCCACGGCGCACGGGCGTTCACTACCACACGGAAGGGTGGAGTGAGCAAAGGAAGCCACGGCGGGTTCAACATCAATCCGTATTGTGGCGACGATGCGGAGGCCGTCACCGCCAACCGGAGTCTGCTTGCGGCCAAGATTGGCGTTAGTGAGGAGCGCATAGTTGTGCCCCACCAAGTGCATGGCACGGAGATACGCTTCTTGGCGGAAGAGTTTTTCGCCATGCGCGAAGCCACGCGCACCCAGCTCCTCGACGGAGTTGACGGTCTGCTGACCGACGCTTGCGGCGCGTGCATAGGCGTTTCCACAGCCGACTGCATTCCCGTTCTGCTCCACGACCCCCGCCACCACATTGCCGCAGCTGTCCACGCAGGGTGGCGCGGCACGGCAAGTCGCATCGCTGCAAAAGCCGTTGAGGCCATGACGCGGCATGGCTCACGCCCAGAATACATCCTTGCCTGTCTCGGCCCCGGCATTTCTTTTGAGGCATTTGAAGTGGGCGAAGAGGTGCGCGAGGCTTTCGTGGAGGCTTCTTTCGACATGGACAGGGTGAGCAGGCTTTTCCCCTCGGTAGACGGCAAGGCAGGCAAATGGCACATCGACCTGTGGGAATGCAACCGCCTTACGCTTGTGGAGGCGGGTCTTGCGCCCGAAAATGTAAGCGTGTGCCGCCTCTGCACATACTCCAACTTCGACACTCTCTTCTCCGCCCGCCGCCTCGGGACGGATTCAGGGCGACTTTTCAGTGCGATAGTGTTGGACGAAACGTAGCCTGACGCACACCGAACAGGCTGCACGAACAGGTCATAAGGCAAAAAGAACACTATACCTTATATATATGGTTGCAAAACTGTTGACTACCTCTGCCGCTATAGCCATAACGCTTTTCACCGCCTCCAAGGACGATTTCACGCCGCTGGAGCAGCGGCAAGTGTGTGTGGCCACGCCAGAAATGTTCTCTGGCGATGCCCCGCTCTCCATTGATTTCGCTGCGATGCGCCTCGGCGGATTCCGCTTTCCGGCCGACGATGGCGAGGCAATGCTCATCGGCGACACCGCCATTTCGGTCGCGGCGCGGAGTGAGAGCAGTGTGATGGCGATGTTCGACGGCACGGTGCGCCTCTCGCGCTACTGTCCTGTCACAGGCAACACCGTCGTCGTGCGCCACGACAACGGCCTTGAGACTGTCTACGAACGTCTCGGCCAGCGTCTTGTGCGCGTTGGCCAGAAAGTGCTTGCAGGCGAGGCCGTTGGCACAATGGGCAGTGGCGGACGCTGTTCGGTGGGCATCATGGCCAATGGATGGAGGCTCAACCCGTCGCGTCTGATCGACATCGACGACCAACGCCTGCTCCGCCAGACCGTGGAACTGGCCTGTGCCGACGGCGGAGTGAGCCTTGACGTGACCGTACCCGACCCCGTGGAGCTTGCACGCATAGCGGAAGCAAAGCGCGAGGCGGAGAAAAAGGCGTTCCGCACGCCGTTCGCCGAGGGCAATACGTTCGCCGTTGACCTTGCCAGTCTTGCCCCGGACGATTGGTGCTATCCTCTGCCCGATAGCAAAGTAATTAGCAACTACGGCAGGCGCGGCGGCCGAAACCACTCCGGCGTGGACATAAAGACGAAGCCAAACGACACCATACGCGCCGCGTTCGATGGCATCGTCACCATGTCGAAACGCTTTGCGGCCTACGCAACTGTGTCATCGTGCGCCATCCCAACGGCCTTGAAACGCTCTATGGGCACAATTCGAGGAATCTCGTGAATTGCGGCGACAGCGTTAGGGCAGGCCAAGCCGTCGCGCTGACGGGCAGGACGGGGCGCGCCACCACCGAGCACCTGCACTTTGAGTGCCGCATAGGAGGCGTGCCGTTCGACCCTTCCAAGGTGTTCGACCACAACAGCGAGGCCATACGCCTCCAGCAGCTCACGTTCACAAAGACGCGGGCAGGCTCAATTTCCATAACGTCAGACAACAAACTCATGGCCGAGAAATGAGCGGCATCGTGCAGCGACAGCGGCCAATCTGCCTTGTGCAATGCTTTCGATACGCATCTTTCCGGCCAATTAAACAGACTATGTTAGTTTTCCATGCAGTGGACTGACCGCGCACGACAAGTGAGGATTGTCCTCGTGATAGCCGCTGTGGCCATTGCCGTGGTGTCGCTGTCGGTCTCCCATCTCCTCGTGAAAGACCTCTCAGACGAAGAGCGCAACAAGATGGAGATATGGGCACAGGCCCTGCAAGCCCTAAGCAATGCCGACGAGAACACCGACCTGGCCCTTGTGTTGAGCGTAATCAAGGGCAACAACACCATACCCGTAATCGTGATGGACTCCAACAGGCGTGTGACCGATTTCCGAAACGTGGAAATCGACGCTGGCAACGCCGAAGACTCCATGCTCTTCGTGGCCGATTTGGGGCGGCAACTCGAACGTGCGGGCAAGTTCATCAGGGTGGACTACGGCACTGTCTCGGGCACGGCAGACTACCAACTCGTGTGTTACGATGAGTCGAATATGCTCAAACGTCTCTCGTCATACCCCTACATCCAGCTCGCCGTGGTGCTGGTGTTCGTCATCGTGGCCATCTTTGCTTTGCTGTGGTCGAAGCGTGCCGAGCAAAACAAGGTCTGGGTGGGACTGTCCAAGGAAACGGCTCACCAGCTCGGAACGCCCATATCGAGCCTTATGGCGTGGGTTGAGATCCTGAAAGAAAACTATCCCGACGACGAACTTATCCCCGAGATGGACAAGGACGTGAAGCGCCTTGAACTCGTGGCCGACCGCTTCTCAAAGATTGGCTCACTGCCTGAGCCGGTGGAATGCTGCATGAACGATGTGCTCGACCGTGTGGCAGACTACATGGCACGCCGTACTTCGGCCAAGGTGTCCATCCTCCGCAACTATCCTCCGCACCCCGTGAACGTGCGGATGAGCGCATCGCTCTTTGAGTGGGTGATTGAAAATCTCTGCAAGAACGCCGTCGACGCAATGGAGGGCAGCGGCACAATCACGCTGACCATCATCGACGAAGCGTCGCGGGTGGTCGTGGAGGTGGCGGACACGGGCAAGGGCATTCGCAAGAAAGACCTCAACAACGTGTTCTCGCCGGGCTTCACAACGAAGAAACGCGGCTGGGGTCTGGGGCTGTCGCTCGCCAAGCGCATAGTGGAGGAATACCACAAAGGGCGCATTTTCGTGAAAAGCTCCGAGGTGGGACGCGGCACAACGTTCCGCATTGAGCTGCGCAAGTGACCTCTTTTTGTTAAGATAAAAGTCTTTTTTGCTTCATATATGCAAGCAAAAAGCTCAAAAAAGCAACTCTTTGCAGAAATAAGAGACCGCTACGCCGATTTTGTTTTGCGCTGTCACAAACATTTCGTTCCTTTGTAACAGATTGTAAAACGAATTGTTACGAATCGTTAGGACAGACTTTATACATATAATTCTCACGCAAAGAGCCGCCTAAAGGGGACGGCAGGGCAAAGCGATCGCGTACCGACAATACAAAAACAGATCTTTCAATAGGTTTATTTATGGACAACAAGACTTTTATGGCCGTCCTCGTTGCCATTGCAACAGGATTGGCGTTGCATTCCTGCTCGGAAGACGACAACATGCCGGATGCGGGAGTACGCATCCCCACTCAGGGCAGCAGCACCGACGACGGGGAATCTATCGCCTTCGACTACACCATAGCTGAATATGACGGCGAACTTGCCGACGACGGCGACAACGATGTGGTGGGCACCGACGAGGACTTCTATTGGGAGGCCAACAGCTTCTCCGACACCGTGGCCGTGACGTATTCCGGCACGACGGCAACCGTCAACGCTTCCAACGAATCTATTCTCTGCCACGCCAACGGGGCATACGTGGCCATCGACATGAAGACAAACTCCGTGAAGAACGTCGTCATAACCGTGTCGGGCAAGAGCGACGACGGGCAGCTGAAGATTTACGGCGAAAAGAAATTCATGCTCGCGCTCAACGGCGTGGAACTAACGTCGACCAAAGGGCCGGCCATCAACAATCAGTGCAAGAAGCGGGTGTTCGTACATTTGGCGGAGGGCACGACCAACCGACTGACCGATGCAGATGCCTACTCCGATGAGCCTTATTACCTCGACGGGGCATCCGCCGACGACGAAGACCGCAAGGGCTGCTTCTTCAGCGAGGGCAATCTCATCTTCAGCGGCACGGGCGCGCTCGTCGTCGAGGGGCGCAACAAGCACGGAATCGCCACCGACGGCTATTTCTTCATGCGCCCCGGAGTGACCATCGCCGTCACCGATGCGGCCAAGAACGCCATCCACGTGAAAGGCGACGATGACGACGGCATCGGCATAAAGCTCCTCGGCGGACTGATTTATGCCAACACGTCGTCGACGGCAGGCAAGTGCCTGAAGACCGACTTGGACGTGGACATATCGGGAGGCAAGCTGCTGCTCTACACGTCGGGCGGCTCTGAGTATGACAGCGACGAGAACGACACGTCGTCGCCCGCCTGCATCAAGGCCGACGGCAACGTGACGCTGACCGGCGGCTCTCTTACGCTCGTCAGCACAGGCACAGGCGGCAAGGGCATCAACGTCGACGGCACGCTGCAAATGGACGGCGGCACACTGACGGTGAGCACCTCGGGCGGCCGGTATGTCTACAACGAGGCCCTTGATCTCACGTCGTCGCCAAAGGGAGTTAAGGCCGACGGCAACATAACCATCAACGGTGGGCAGCTCAACATCTCGGTCAGCGGGGTGAGCGACAGCTCCGAAGGTCTCGAAAGCAAGTCTGCAATAACAATCAACGACGGCGAGATCTACATCTATGCCTACGATGATGCCATGAACGCCTCCACCGACATCACCATCAACGGAGGCAAGGCGTTCTGCTATTCTGCCAACAACGACGGCATCGACACCAACGGTTCGCTGAATGTCACGGGCGGACTTGTGATTGCCTCCGGCACATCCGCGCAGGAAGAGGGCTTCGATTGCGACAACAGCTCCGACTTCATGGTCTCGGGCGGCACGCTGATTGGCACGGGAGGCTCGGCCATATCGCCATCGTCGAAGAGTGCGCAGCGCACCGTGATATACAGCGGCATCAACGCCACCAAAGGCACACAAATCTGCATACAGAACAGTTCGGGCACGCCAATATTGGCCTACACACTGCCACGCACGATGTCGGGCATGAGCCTTTTCTTCAGTTCGCCCGAACTGACCGCCGGCAGCTACACCGTGCTGTCGGGCGGGACAATGGCCGATGCCACCGACAGCTGGAACGGATGGCTGTCGGGCGGAACGTGGTCGGGCGGCTCGCAGATTGGCACTTTCACATCGAGCAGTACCGTGACCACCGTCGGCAATGGCTCCGGAGGCATTGGAGGGCAGTCAGGAGGAAGACGGTGAAATGGC
>CAZURD010000005.1:18591-42693 GCA_964623445.1 uncultured Prevotella sp.
TTATGACGTTGCCGGAAAAACAAACTTACTATTAAGAAACAGCGTATGATTACAAACGTTATTCTCGATTTCGATGGGACAATAGGCGACACTTGTCGGCTCATTGTCGGCACAATGCAGCAGACTTTCGGTGCGTTGGGGCTTCCAGTGCCTGACGCGGAGGAGTGTCGCGCCACCATCGGCCTGCCGCTTGCCGAGGCTTTCGCCGCTCTGCTGCCCGGGCGGCAGGAGGCAGCGGCTTGCGTTTCCACCTATCGCGAACTCTTTGCGCGCAATAACGCCAGCTGCGAAGTGCAGCTTTTCCCGCACGTGACGGAGACCATCGCCGCCCTGCACGCCGCAGGGAAGGCCGTCTCTGTGGCCAGCAGCCGCCAGCGGAAGTCGCTTTCCGACTTCCTGCACAAGATGCGTCTGGAGCGGATGGTGGCCTGCATCGTGGCTTCCGACGACGTGGAGAGGGCGAAGCCCGCACCCGACATGGTGGAAAAGATTCTGCGGCAGACCGGAGGCAGGCCGGGCGAGGCCATTGTCGTGGGCGACACCGCGTTCGACTTGGAGATGGGGCGGAGCGCGGGAACGCTCACCTGCGCCGTGACCTACGGCAATGGCCGCCCGGAGGAACTGGCGCAGGCGGATTATGTCATCGACGATTTCGCGCTCCTTGCTGGCATAGTAATAGGCTGAAGTCACACTCTCTGATGCTCATCGCCTTGGCGACGGGCTGGGGTAGGGGCGTGACTGCCGCGCAAAGGTGCTGCGAGCCGGCTTTTCCAGTTTTCGCGCTGCGTGCCCGGCGCGTCCGTTTTCTTGTCGCTTAATCCATTATTCTTAAATCTTAACTCTGTCCGTGGAGTAAATGTAGATTTTTTGTGCTAAATTTGCACGCAATAATTTTCAAAGCTATTGATATGTCATCATTTATTGCAGACAAAATCGTTATGGACGGCCTAACTTTCGATGACGTCCTCCTTATTCCCGCTTATTCCGAGGTGTTGCCCAAGATGGTGGAGTTGCGTACCAGGTTCTCGCGCAACATCGAGCTTAACGTGCCCTTTGTCACGGCAGCAATGGACACTGTAACAGAGTCGCAGATGGCCATAGCCATAGCCCGCGAGGGTGGCATCGGTGTAATCCACAAGAACATGTCCATAGATGAGCAGGCACGGCAGGTGGCCATAGTGAAGCGTGCCGAGAACGGCATGATTTACGACCCCGTGACCATTCGCCGTGGTTCTACGGTGAAGGATGCGCTCGACATGATGGCCGAGTACCACATTGGCGGCATACCCGTGGTGGACGAAGAAAACCACCTTGTAGGCATTGTCACCAACCGCGACCTGCGCTTCGAGCAGCATCTCGACCGCAAGATAGACGAGGTGATGTCGAAAGACCATCTCGTGACCACCAACGTGCAGACCGATTTGGCTGCCGCCGCGCAGATACTGCAAGAGAACAAGATAGAGAAGTTGCCAGTGGTGGACAAGGATAACCACCTCGTGGGACTGATCACATACAAGGACATCACCAAGGCCAAGGACAAGCCCATGGCCTGCAAGGACGCAAAGGGACGCTTGCGCGTTGCTGCCGGGGTGGGCGTGACGGCCGATACGCTCGACCGTATGCAGGCTCTGGTTGACGCTGGGGCTGATGCCATCGTCATCGACACTGCCCACGGGCACTCCAAGTCGGTAATCGAGAAACTGCGCGAAGCCAAGGCTTCGTTCCCCGCCGTCGACGTGGTGGTGGGCAACGTGGCCACGGGCGAGGCAGCCCGGATGCTTGTGGAGAATGGCGCAGACGCAATAAAGGTGGGCATCGGCCCGGGTTCTATCTGCACCACGCGCGTCATCGCAGGCGTGGGCGTGCCGCAGCTCTCCGCCGTTTACAGCGTCTATTGCGCGCTGCAAGGCACGGGCGTGCCCCTCATCGCCGATGGCGGCCTGCGCTATTCGGGCGACGTGGTGAAGGCTCTCGCCGCAGGAGGCAGTTCCGTGATGGTTGGCTCGCTCGTGGCCGGCACGGAGGAAAGCCCCGGTGAGACCATCATCTTCGACGGACGAAAGTTCAAGAGCTATCGCGGCATGGGTTCGCTTGAAGCGATGGAGCAGAAGAACGGCTCGCGCGACCGCTACTTCCAAGGCGACACCAAAGAGGCGAAGAAACTCGTGCCGGAGGGCATCTCCGGTCGCGTGCCCTACAAGGGAACGGTGCAGGAGGTCATATATCAGCTCATCGGCGGCCTGCGCTCGGGCATGGGATACTGTGGCGCACAAAACATCGAAGCCCTGCACAACGCCAAGTTCACGCGCATCACTGGCGCGGGAGTGCTCGAAAGCCATCCGCACGACATCGCCATCACCAGTGAAGCTCCCAACTATTCACGCCCGAACAATTGAGGGTGGGACGGCACGCATAGTCGACACATTATTATATATTACATAGACAGTAGATGAAAGCAGTCACCTTGATTGCCGCCCTGCTCATGGCGGGGACGACAGTGGCACAGGACGACCCTACGCTTATGACCATCAACGGGCAGCCTGTGGCTCGTTCGGAATTTGAGTATTCTTACAACAAGAACAACGCAGAGGGCGTGGTGGACAAGAAGACGGTAGAGGAATATGTCGACCTCTTCGTCAACTACAAGTTGAAAGTGGTCGCTGCGCTTGAAGCACGAATCGACACCATGTCGGCTTTCCGTCAGGAGTTCGCCCAGTACCGCGACCAGCAGGTGCTGCCCATGCTCGTGAGCGATGCCGACATGGAGGCCGAAGCGCGCAAGGTCTACGACAACACCAAGACCGCCATCGGCCCGCAGGGGCTGGTGCGCCCGGCGCACATCTTCCTTGCCTTGGACCAAAAGGCCACGTCAGAGGAGCAGGAGGCCGTCAAGCAGCGCATAGACTCCATCTACGCCGCGCTGAAGGAAGGGGCCGACTTTGAGGAACTCGCGCGCAACCTGTCGCAGGACAGAGGTTCGGCACAAAACGGAGGACTGCTGCCGTGGATAGGCCCGAAGCAGACGTTCAAGGAGTTTGAAGACCAGGCATACGCCCTGGCCGACAGTCAGATGAGCGAACCATTCCTCTCGCCGGCCGGCTATCACATCATTCTGATGAAAGGGCACAAGCAGCTTGAACCTTACGACACGCTGCGCGCCAACATAATGAACTTCCTCGAAAAGCGCAACGCCCGCGACAGGGTGGCCTCGGCGCGCATCGACAGCATTGTGAAGTCCTCCAACGGCACGCTCACGAGGGAGGAGGCAGTGTCGCATCTGGCCGATTCGCTCATGGTCACTGACATGAATCTGCGCTATCTCATTGGCGAATATCACGACGGCTTGCTGCTCTATGAAATCAGCAACCGCTGCGTGTGGGACAAGGCTGCGAAGGATACCGCTGGGCTGGAGGCATATTTCAAGGCTAACAAGGCCAAGTATGCGTGGGACAAGCCCCGCTACAAGGGTATGGCCTACCATGTGAAGACGGCTTCCGACGTGAAAGCCGTGAAGGACTGCGTGAAGAAACTGCCTTTCAGTGAGTGGGCAACGGCTCTGCGCACAACGTTCAACAGTGATTCCGTGCTGCGCATACGAGTGGAGAAAGGCATATTCAAGGAGGGCGACAACGCCTTGATAGACCGCGAGGTGTTCAAGCGCGACACCACCGTGACCCCGTTGAAGGACTATCCCATCGATGCCGTTTACGGCAAGCTGCTGAAGAAAGGGCCGGAGGAGTATTCCGATGTGCGCGGGCTTGTGGCCGCCGACTATCAGGACGAGCTTGAACGCAAGTGGGTGGACGAGCTGCGGCGCAAGTATGAGGTGAGCATCGACGAGAATGTGCTGCGCACCGTGAACAAGCACTGACCGCCCCCGACACGAACAAATATCGACTAGACAACAGCCAACGACAAAACGACAAAGCATGACCAACGCAACCAAAGGCAAGCTGCGCAGTCTCGTCACGTCAGTGATGGCGGCTGCGGCCACCGTCACCGCTGCGGCGCAGGAGCAGAACTCCGGGGCATCGGAGGAACAGGCGCGGCGCAACGTGGTGGACGAAGTGATATGGGTGGTGGGCGATGAAGCCATCCTGCTATCCGATGTAGAGACTATGAGGATGCAGGCTGCGCAGGAGGGCACGCGCTGGAATGGCGACCCCGACTGCGTGATACCGGAGCAGCTCGCCGTGCAGAAGCTCTTCCTCCATCAGGCCGCCATCGACAGTATTGAGGTAACAGAGTCCGAAATACAGTCGCAAGTAGACCAGTATATCGACTACTGGGTGCAGCAGGCCGGCTCGCGTGAGAAGCTCGAGGAATACAAGAAGCAGAGCATCAGCCAGATGCGCAACGAGCTTCACGACCTCGTGCGCGACCAAAGGACGATGCAGAGTATGCGCGAGAAGCTCGTGGAAGACATCAAGGTTACGCCCGCCGAGGTGAGACGCTACTTCAAGGACTTGCCCGAAGACAGCATACCTTTCGTGCCGACGGAGGTGGAAGTGCAGATTCTGACGCAAACGCCTGTCATGGAGCAGGAGGAGGTAAACCGTGTGAAAGAGCAGTTGCGCGAGTTCACCGACCGCATCAACAGCGGCGAGACCACTTTCTCGGCACTCGCACGCCTCTATTCTGAGGACGCGGGTTCGGCGCGTGCCGGCGGTGAACTTGACTACGCAAGCCGCAGTTCATTGGATCAGGCGTTCGCCAACGTGGCATTCAGCCTCACCGACCCCACAAAGGTGTCGAAGATAGTGGAGTCGGAGTTCGGCTTCCATATCATACAGCTTATCGACAAGCGCGGCGAGAAGATAAAGGTGCGCCACATCCTGCTTACGCCCAAAATATCCGACTCCGCCGTGGAGGCCTGCCTGCTGCGCCTCGACTCCATCCGCACGGACATCGTGAACGGGGTGTTCACGTTCGAGGACGGTGCAATCGTAATCTCCGACGACAAAGACACGCGCAACAACCAAGGTCTGATGGCCAACGTGCAGGGCATGTCGCGCACGTCGCGCTTCCAGTTGCAGGACTTGCCTGCGGAGGTGGCCAGGGTCGTTGACACGATGAAAGTGGGCGAGGTGTCCGCTCCGTTCAAGATGAGAGACAAGCGTGGCAAGACCGTCTGTGCCATCGTCAAGTTGCGCAACCGCATTGAAGGCCACAAGGCCACCATCACGGAAGACTTCCAAGTGATGCAGGAGGTGGTGTTGGCGCACAGGCGCGAGGAGCTGCTCAACGAGTGGGTGGCCGACAAGATCAAGAACACTTACGTGAAGATAAACGACCGCTATAAGGATTGCAAGTTCCAATACGACGGCTGGATAAGATGACCGACAGGCCAGACAGCCACAGACCCACAACGTGCGGGCACAGGGCAGCGGCAGGCGCAGCCTTGTGCCTGCTCGCACTCTGCGCTGCGCTCGCCGCCCCCCAGCAACAAAGTGAGGCGACGGACGAGGGCGGCGATGAGCGCGTCTACCTCATACACGCAGACGTGCTCCACTTCGACAGGTACAAGAATCCCGATGCGCAGATACTGAACGGCAACGTTGCATTCAGGCACAAGGGTGCCACGCTATATTGTGACAGCGCGTATTTCTACGAGAAGACCAACTCGTTTGAGGCATTCAGCAACGTGAAGATGTATCAGGGCGACACCGTTTCGCTCTTCAGCGACTATGCGTTTTACGACGGCAACGAGATGATGGCCGAGGCTCGCTTCAATGTCGTGCTCAAACACGTCAACTCAACGCTCTACACCGACAGCCTCAACTTCGACCGACTTTACAACATCGGCTATTTCTTCGATGGGGGAACGCTCGTCGACGGCACAAACACGCTGACCTCTGACTGGGGGGAATACCACGCCGACGACAAACATGCCGTGTTCAACTACGACGTGAGGCTGCACAACGAGCGGTTTGTGCTGACCACAGACACCTTGCACTACGACACGAACACTTCCATAGCGCATACCCTCGGCCCGTCTGACGTTATGTCGGGCACGAGCCACATCTACACGGAGAATGGCTACTACGACACAAAACTTGACACGGCTGTGCTCTTCAGGCACTCCGTGCTCACCGACCAAGGGAGGCGGCTGACAGGCGACAGCATCTACTACGACAACAAGCTGCGGGTGAGCGAGGCATACGGAAACGTGGTCTACGACGATACGCTCAACCGCAACATGATGACGTGCGACTATTACTATTACAATGACAGTACGGGCTATGGCATGGCGACGCGCAGGGCCGTGGCCATTGACTACTCGCAGCGCGATTCTCTCTATATGCACGCCGACACGTTCAAGGTGTTTTCCTTTAATGTCAATACCGACTCGGCCTTCCGCGAGGTTCATGCCTACCATCGCGTGAGGGCATACCGCGTGGATGTGCAGGCCGTGTGCGACTCTCTTGTGTACAATTCCGCCGACTCGTGCATGACGATGTATCGCGACCCAATAGCCTGGAGCGGCAGCCAGCAGGTGCTTGGCGAGGTGATAAAGGTGTATCTCAAGGATTCCAACATCAACCGCGTACACGTCATCGGGCAGGCTCTCTCGGTGGAACAGATGAACGACAAGGTGAATTACAATCAGGTGTCGTCCAACGAGATGCTGGCGTATTTCCGCAATGGTGAGGTGCGCGAGGCCGAGGCCAAGGACAATGTGCTCGTGGTCTACTATCCGGTGGACGAAAGCGACAGCTCGCTCATCGGACTTAACTACACGGAAACCACGTTGCTGCGGGTGTTCATCGAGAACAGGCGGATGCAGCGTGTGTGGATGCCGCGCGCCGACGGCACGCTTTACCCCATGTCGCAGATTCCTCCGCAAAAGCGTTATCTGCCCACATACGCATGGTTTGACTATGTGAGGCCGCTCGACAAGGAGGACATCTTCAACTGGCGGCCAAAGGCAGCCGGGGCGGAGCTGAAGATCGTGAAGCGCAAGTCTGCCCCGCTCCAGTATCTCGACCCGTTGCCTTCCAACTCGTCTTTGAACTATTCTGTGCCCGATGCTGTTGACGCAAGGCTCGGAGGGGATAGCGTGACGGTGGATTCCCTGCCAGTCGGGGCTATTGGTGTAGGCGACAGCGTGCCGGTTGTGCCCGAGCCAGTTTCTGAAATCGGTGCGGCATCAGCCTTGGAGGCCGTCGAGCCGCAGCCGCCAGCAGTGGGGAACGAGACATCCGAACCCGCGCCGGCGGCCACTGCACAAGGGCGAAAGGATGAAGAGGAGGACGACCGATGAGGATGTTTTCAACGCGGAAACCGCGCGGTTTTCATCATACTTACATCTATTACGACGAGCGTCGTGCAAGCCTTGACGCTGTTGAGCAGCGTGCAGCGCGCGACGTTGGACTTTCCGCCGGTGGAGCGGGGAAGCCTGCACGCCGTTTGAGCGGGGCTTTTTCGCCTACCGTGAGACGTGGCATTGCGCGTCGTCAGCCGCTTCGCGGCGTGTCGCTCGCCGTGCTGCTCGTGGTGCTTCTTGCTGCCATGATTGTATTGACAATGTGAAATCGTTATGAGTGACATCATTCAACTGCTGCCGGACTCCGTGGCCAACCAGATTGCGGCCGGCGAGGTGATACAGAGACCGGCATCTGTCGTGAAGGAACTTGTGGAGAACGCCATCGACGCAGGAGCCGACACGATAGCCGTGCGGGTGGTGGATGCCGGGCGCACGTCCATCCAAGTCATAGACAACGGTGTCGGAATGTCGGAAACCGATGCGCGAATGTCGTTTGAACGCCATGCCACGTCGAAGATACGCAAGGCCGACGACCTCTTTTCCCTGCATACGATGGGCTTCAGGGGCGAGGCTCTGGCCTCCATTGCAGCCGTGGCACAGGTGGAGCTGCGCACGCGACAAGCCACGTGCGAGGTGGGCACGCGCTTGTCGATAGCGGCATCGAAGGTGGTGGGGCAAGAGCCTGTTGCGTGCCCCGTGGGGTGCAACTTCAACGTGGAGAACCTTTTCTATAACGTGCCGGCAAGGAGGAAGTTCCTGAAGACCAATGCCACCGAGCTTAACAACATTGTCTCTGCCCTCGAACGCATAGTGCTCGTGTATCCTGGCACGAACTTCACGCTTCACAGCAATGGCGTGGAGATGCTCAACCTGCGTGCCGGCAGCCTGCTCCACCGCATCTCCGACGTGTTCGGCAAGCGCATGGGGCACGACCTCCTGCCGATAGGCGTGGACACATCGCTCTGCAAAATCTCCGGATATGTTGGCAAACCGGAGACTGCACGCAAGAAAGGGGCACACGAATTCTTCTTCGTCAACGGCCGCTACATGAAGCATCCCTACTTCCATAAGGCTGTGATGAACGCCTACGAGAGACTTGTTCCCACGGGCACTCTTATACCTTATTATATATATATGGATGTAAATCCCGCCGACATAGACGTTAACATACATCCGACAAAGACCGAAATAAAATTTGAAAACGAGCAGGCTATATGGCAAATACTCACCGCAGCGGTGAAAGATGCCATCGGACGTTTCTGCGAAGTGCCCACGATTGATTTCGACACCGAGGGCAAGCCCGAGATTCCCGTACTCCAGCCGGGGGGTGATGCCCGGTTGCCTGAACCGCAGTACAACCCGCACTACAATCCGTTCACGGACTCGCGGCGGCGTTCGACGGCTGCACCTGCGGAGTGGGACAAGCTGTATCAGGGGCTTGGCGGGCAAGAAAGGCAGGACGGCGGAGAACCTTTCATCGCCCCGACGGACGCACCTCTCGCCATGAATGCCTCACAGGAAGCCATGTTTGCCGCAGCCACCGCCGATGCGCCAAAAGGTGGCGGAACTCTACTTGAAGACAAGTCGCCAGCCCACTACCAGTACAAGGGACGCTATATTATGACCGCCGTCAAGTCGGGGCTTATGGTAATCGACCAGCACCGTGCCGACATACGAATACGCTACGAGCGGTATCTCGCCCAACGCCGGCAGCGCACCGTCAGCACCCAGCGTGTGCTCTTTCCCGAAGTAGCACAGTTCTCGCCTTCGGAGGCTGTCACTTTGGCTCGCCTGCTGCCCGAGTTGGCAGCAATGGGCTTCGACCTTTCCGACCTCGGCGGCAACAGTTATGCCGTCAACGGTGTTCCCGCTGGCATCGAGGGGCTTGACTTTGGCCAGCTGCTCCATAGCTTTGTGGACGATGCCCGTGAAAGCGGCGCAGCAACGCTCGACGAGATCGACAAGTCCATCGCCCGCAGTATGGCTCGCAGCGCGGCCATCCCCGTGGGGCAGGTGCTCGACAATGAGGAGATGGATAGTGTCGTCAACGAATTGTTTGCCTGTTCCAATGTGAACTACACCCCTGACGGCAAGCAAATTATAGCCATTCTTCCGCAGCGTGACATAGACCGCTTGCTGGGCGACTGATTGGTGAGCGGCAGTTCAGCCTGTCGCCATTTGCTGTGTAAAGGATGGTGCGTTGGCAAATTTCTCTTGGTTTGAGGCCGTCTGCGCACGATTTCCATATTGTACATCGGATAGCGCGTGAAATGTCAAAATGTTGTTGATAAAAGGCGGTTTTGTGGAGTATTTTGAACATATTGGATATTTATTTCTACTATTTGTTTGGCTGTATTAAGATAATTACTTACTTTTGCACCAAATAAAGGCAGTGAATAATTGTTGACGTAACATAGTAATAGGTATGAAAAAGTTATTACTCATGCTGGCATTTGCCAGTGCTTCTGTGGCTGGAATGGCGCAGAGCAACGAATCGGAAACGCCTGAGCTGAAGCACAGCGTTGTGACCAATTCATTCTGGAGCAACTGGTTTGTGCAGGCCAACCTTATGGGAAGCACTTTCTATGGCAACGAGGAGTATGGCTACGGCTACTCTAAGAACCCATTCAAGGATTTCCGTACAAACCTTGGCTTCTCTGTGGCAGTAGGTAAGTGGTTCACTCCCGGCATTGGTCTCCGCACCAAGTTCGAGGGCATTTGGGGTCGTACCATCATCAGCGAGGACAAGAGCACCAATGCAAACAAGTATTGGATCATCAATGAACAGGTGCTCTTCAACCTCAGCAACATGATTTTCGGTTACAATCAGAACCGCGTTTGGAACTTCATTCCTTACTTCGGTGCCGGCGTTAACCGGAGCATGACCTACAACACCTACGGAACGAACCTCAATTTCGGTATCCTCAACACGTTCCGCTTGAGCAATCGTTGGGCAATCAACCTTGACCTGTCGTGGGAGGTTCTTGAGCCTGACTTCGATGGTGTCACCGAAAGATGCCCAAATGTAAATGGGTGGGTTAAATATCGTGACAACAAGGTCAACCTCGAGGTGGGTGTTACCTACAACATTGGCAAGACAGGCTGGAGCAAGGCACCCGATGTGGAGGCTCTCAAGGCTCTCTCGCAGGGACAGATCGACGCTCTCAATGCACAGCTTGCCGACGCTCAGTCGGAGAATGCACGCCTGAAGGATATGCTTGCACACCAGAAGCCTGTTGAGACAACTAAGATTGTCAAGGAGGTTGTGGCTGCTCCTGTGTCCGTGTTCTTCAACATTGGCAAGTCGAAGATTGCTTCCAAGAAGGATTTGCAGAACGTGAAAGACCTCGTGGAGGTGGCAAAGGCCAACGACTCCAAGATTGTTGTCACGGGTTATGCAGACAGCAAGACTGGCAGTGCTGAATTCAACCAGCAGCTCAGCCAGAAGCGCGCAGAGACCGTGGCCGATGAAATCGTCAACATGGGCATCAGCCGCGACAATATTGAGATTGTGGCAGCAGGTGGTGTAGACACTCTCTCGCCCATCTCTTACAACCGCCGCGCTACTGTGGCCATCAAGTAAGCATCACACAAAGTGGCAGTCGCCACTAAAAGACATGAGGCCGATGGGGATTCCCGTCGGCCTCTTTTTGTCAATCGGTATAAGTCTATCGATTGCCAGTCTGTGTGAAGTTCCGGTGGAGGGAGTTTGTCCTGCTGCGGAGAAAAGGGGTTCAATGCGGGGTGAAATCAGAATGAATGAGGTGCAGCTTAGAAGCTGCTGTTCAGAAATGAAACGGCTTCTAAATGCCGCTCCGTATGTTTTCAGCCCTTTCGGGAACATGCCCATCATTGCGTGATGTTCCTTTCCTCACAGTGATCATTCTACTTTTTAACTTTAAATTTCGTTCCTCGTTGTCGTTGTCTCGTTTTTTTTCCGTATGTTTGCAGGCGTAAAGGAAGCGAGAATCATCGGCCGCACAAGGCCGTGGAGGGGTGCTCGGGCGTTTGTCCGGGCTGAGATTATACCCGTAATACCTGAATCGGATAATGCCGACGGAGGGATTGCAGCTTTACCCGGATGCCTTTTCAGACGCATAGGCTGGGCATCGGCAAATCTCATAAAAGCCCCTTATTCTCTGCGTACACAATTAAATAAGGTGTAATGGACAAACTTATTATTGCAGGCAAGGAGTTCGACTCACGCCTGTTCCTTGGCACTGGCAAGTTCAGTTCCAACGAGATGATGGCCAAGGCCATAGAGGCTTCGGCCACACAGATGGTGACAATGGCCATGAAGCGCATCAACCTTGCCGACAAGGGCGACGATATGCTCGCCCACATCGTGCGCCCCGGCATCCAACTGCTGCCCAACACGTCGGGCACGCGCAACGCCGAAGAGGCCGTCTTCGCCGCCAAGATGGCGCGTGAGGCTTTCGGTACAAATTGGTTGAAGCTCGAAATCCATCCAGACCCGCGCTATTTGTTGCCCGATCCCATTGAGACGCTGCGTGCAACGGAGCAGCTCGTGAAGGAAGGCTTTACCGTGCTGCCCTACTGTCAGGCCGATCCCGTGCTCTGCAAGAGGCTCGCCGAGGCTGGCGCGGCCACTGTCATGCCGCTGGCCGCACCCATCGGCACGAACATGGGACTGCGCACACGCGACTTCCTCGCCATGATTGTTGAGGAGGCGACAATCCCCGTGGTGATAGACGCGGGCATCGGTGCGCCGAGCGACGCCGCCCTCGCTATGGAGATTGGTGCTGATGCAGTGCTTGTGAACACCGCCATCGCCGTGGCCGACGACCCTGTGGCTATGGCCCGCGCTTTCCGCAAGGCCGTGGAGGCAGGCCGCGAGGCTTTCGAGGCCGGTCTCGGACAGCGGTCGGCAGACCTCACGGCAGAGGCAAGTTCGCCGCTGACGGCTTTCCTCAACTGAACGCAAGACAGGATTTTGGGAACAAAGCCAGAAACAATGAAAGTGAAGATAAACAACGAGGAGACCACGCTCGCCCCGGGAACAACGCTGGCCGATGTGGCTGCGCAGCACAGCCTTCCGGAGAGGGGAGTGGCTGTGGCCGTGAACAACGCCATGGTGCCGCGTCCGGAATGGGCGGCACGCGAGCTGCGTGAGGGCGACGACATAGTGATATTGAAAGCATTTTGCGGGGGATAAGGACATGTTTTACGACGTGATAAAAAACATCTCGTGGGACGAAACTCGCGAGCGCATAATGGCAAAGACCGATGCCGACGTGAGGCGCGCACTCACACGGAGCCACCTCACAGTGGAGGACTTCATGGCACTCGTGTCGCCGGCCGCCGACGCGCACCTTGAACAGATGGCTCGTCTTAGCCGCCACTACACGCGGGAACGCTTTGGCAAGACAATCAATATGTTCATCCCGATATACATTGCCAACTCGTGCGCCAACTCGTGCGTCTACTGTGGCTTCCACGTGCAGAACCCGATGGCGCGCACCGTGCTCACCGAGGAGGAGATTGTGAAAGAGTATGAGGCCATAAAGAAGCTCGCACCGTTCGACAATCTGCTTGTGCTCACGGGTGAGAACCCTGTGAAGTCGGGCGTGGACTACATCGCACGCGCCCTCGACCTTGCCAAGCCATACTTCAACAACCTGCAAATAGAGGTGATGCCGCTGTCGGCCGAGGACTACGCCAAGTTGCGGGCGCATGGCCTCAATGGCGTGATATGCTTCCAGGAGACCTACAATGAGGCGCGATACAAGGTCTACCACCCGCGCGGCCCGAAGTCGAACTATGAGTGGAGGGTCAACGGATACGACCGCATGGGGCAGGCCGGAGTACACAAGATTGGCATGGGCGCACTCATAGGACTGGAGGATTGGCGCACCGAAGTGACAATGCTTGCTTACCACCTGCGCTATCTTGAACGCACATATTGGCGCACGCAGTACAGCGTGAACTTCCCCCGCATGAGGCGGGCAGAAAACGGAGGCTTCCAGCCGAATGTCATAATGTCCGACCGCGAACTGGCGCAGGTGACGTTTGCCATGCGCATCTTCGACCACGACGTGGACATTTCATATTCCACGCGCGAGTCTGCTGAGGTGAGAAATCACATGGCCACGCTCGGCGTGACTACCATGAGCGCGGAGAGCCGCACCGACCCCGGGGGCTACACGCGGCGTAAGGCCACGCTCGAACAATTCCACGTGAGTGACGAGCGCACGGCACGCGAGGTGGAGCGCGACCTGAAGGCCATCGGGATGGAGCCTGTGTGGAAGAACTGGGATGCCTGCTTCGACCACGTTCGCATGGCTAATTAGTAACAGCGCAATTTCAGTCATTTCCCAACCGATGCGCTATACAACCGTACTTTCTATAGCCGGAAGCGACAGCAGCGGCGGTGCTGGCATACAGGCCGACATAAAGACCATTTCCGCCTTGGGCTGCTATGCCGCCACGGCCATAACGGCCATCACCGTGCAGAGCACTTGCGGCGTGAGCGCGGTGTCTCCCGTGCCGCCCGATGTGGTGGCGGGTCAGGTGAGGACTGTGCTCGCCGACCTCGCTCCGCAGGCCGTGAAGATTGGCATGATGGCCGATGTCGCCACGATGGAGGCCGTGGCCGAGGCTCTCGCCAAGGCTCTGCCGCCGTGTGTCGTGGTAGACCCTGTGATGGTGTCCACGAGCGGCTCGCTGCTCATGCGCCCCGAAGCTCTCGACACCATGCGCTCAAAGGTGCTGCCGTTGGCCACCATCCTCACCCCCAACGTGCCCGAAGCTGCCGCCCTCGCGGGCTTCGACGTGACCGACGAGGCTTCGTGCGACGCGGCGGCCGTGTCCATCGCAAGGCTGCTCACTGGCCACTTGCTCATCAAGGGCGGCCATTTCGATGGGGCGCAGAAGACCGACCGCCTGTACGACAGCGAGGGACGACGCATTGCGAGCTTTGTAGGCGAGGCCGTGGACACGCCCAACACCCACGGCACGGGCTGCACGCTGTCGTCGGCCATCGCCTGCTTCATGGCGCAAGGCTTCGGCGTTGAGGAGGCCGTGCGCCGCGCCAAACGCTACGTTGCGGAGGCCATCGCGGCTGGAAGCGGCGTGACCACGGGGCACGGGCACGGGCCGGTGAACCACTTTTTCTCACCCCAAAAGATGCAAGCCCGGTGAAACGAGTGCAGTATATCACACACACCAACGCCCGCCTTGGCTATGCCGATGGCGCGTTGCTTGCCTTGCAGGGCGGTTGCCGATGGGTACAGCTGCGCATGAAGGGGGCGAGCGACGAGGAGGTGAAGGCCGAGGCAAGTCGCATCATGCCCCTCTGCCGCGAGTTGGGAGCTACGTTCGTGATAGACGACCGTGTGAATCTGGCGCGCGAGATAGGGGCTGACGGCGTACACCTCGGCAAGGATGACATGCCCGTGGCAGAAGCACGGGAGTTGCTCGGGTCGCGCGCCATCATCGGGGCGACGGCCAACACGTTCGCCGACATTGCGAGGCTGGCCGCACAGGGAGCCGACTACATAGGCTGCGGGCCGTTCCGTTTCACTACTACAAAGCAGCGGCTTGCGCCCACGCTCGGCCTGCAAGGCTATCAGGACATCATTCGACGCATGTGCGAGGCTGGCATCACGCTGCCCGTGGTGGCCATCGGCGGCATCACGGTGGCCGATGTCGCCGCGCTGATGGCTGTCGGACTGAGTGGCGTGGCCGTGAGCGGGGCAGTGCTCAACGCTGCCGACCCCGCCGTCGAAATGGCCCGCTTTGTGGCCGAGACGGAGCGCGGCGCACTGCAACACACAAACAATTGAAAATCATAAACTACGACATGGACAACAATATCAAGATTACTTACCCCAACAGTGAGAAAGTGTACATGCCCGGAACGCTCCATCCTGAACTGCGGGTGGCCATGCGCCGCGTGCGACTGACGCCCACCGTCGAGATCGTGGACGGCAAGCGGGTGCAGACGGAGAACGCCCCCGTGTATGTCTACGACACCAGTGGCCCTTACAGCGACCCCAACGTGGAAATCGACCTGCGCCGAGGGCTGCCGAAACTGCGCGCCCCTTGGATTGCGAAGCGCAAGAAAGGCGACACGCAAATGGCTCTCGCCAAGCGCGGGGTGATAACGGAGGAGATGGAGTATGTGGTCATAAGGGAAAACATGAACTGCGCGGAGCTGGGCATAGAGACGCACATCACGCCCGAGTTCGTGCGTGAGGAGGTGGCCGCAGGACGCGCCGTAATCCCTGCAAACATCAACCATCCCGAATCGGAACCTATGGTGATAGGCACCAACTTCCTTGTTAAGATAAACACAAACATCGGCAACTCGGCCACAACGTCGGGCATCGAAGAGGAAGTCGAAAAGGCTGTGTGGAGCTGCAAGTGGGGTGGCGACACGCTGATGGATCTCTCCACGGGCAACGACATACACGAGACGCGCGAGTGGATTCTGCGCAACTGCCCTGTGCCCGTGGGCACAGTGCCAATGTATCAGGCATTTGAAAAGGTCGGCGGACGCGCCGAAGACCTCACGTGGGAGATTTTCCGCGATACGCTCATTGAGCAGTGCGAGCAAGGCGTGGACTATTTCACCATCCACTGCGGCATCAGGCTGAAGAACGTGCCGCTCTCGCTGGGACGTCTCACGGGCATGGTGAGCCGTGGCGGAAGCATCATTTCAAAGTGGTGCATGGTGCATCAGGAGGAGAGTTTCCTCTACACGCACTTCGACGACATCTGCGACATCTGCCGCGAGTACGACGTTGCCATCTCGCTCGGCGACGGACTGCGCCCGGGCAGCATCCACGATGCCAATGACGCGGCGCAGTTTGCCGAGCTTGACACGATGGGTGAGCTTGTCGAGAGGGCTTGGGCCAAGGACGTGCAGGCTTTCATCGAGGGCCCCGGGCACGTGCCGATGCAGAAAATCCGGGCAAACATGGATCGCCAGATAGAGAAGTGCCACGGTGCGCCGTTCTATACGCTCGGCCCCATCGTGACCGATATTGCTCCGGCATACGACCACATCACGAGTGCAATAGGCGCGGCTATGATTGGCTGGTATGGCACGGCGATGCTCTGCTACGTCACTCCCAAGGAGCACCTCGCGCTGCCGACGAAAGACGATGTGCGCACGGGTGTGGTGGCATACAAGATTGCCGCACACGCCGCCGACCTCGCAAAGGGACACCCGGGAGCTGTGGTGCGCGACAATGCCCTTAGCAAGGCGCGCTACGAGTTCCGCTGGAAAGACCAGTTCAACCTCTCTCTCGACCCGGAACGCGCCCTCGAATACTTCAAGTCATCCAATGACGTGGAGGGACACTACTGCACGATGTGCGGCCCGAACTTCTGCGCCGCCCGCATAAGCCACTCACTGAAGGACTGCGACCAGTGATGAGGTTCATCGCAATAACCTCCCCCTCGCACGTCGAGGGGGAGGCTTTTCTTATAGAGCGGCTCTTTGCCTGCGGGCTTGACACGCTCCACCTGCGCAAGCCCGATGCCTCCATTGATGACTGCCGGCGGCTGCTCGACAGTCTGCCGCAAGCGTTGTTGCCTCGCATCGTGACCCACGACCACTTCTCGCTCTGTCTCGAATACGACCTCGGGGGAGTTCACCTCAACCGCCGCAGCCCCGCTGCGCCCGCAGGGATGGAGCGCGGTTCGGTCTCGGCCTCGTGCCATTCGCTGGCGGAGGTGGTGCGGCGCAAGCCCCATTTGGACTACGTTACGCTTAGTCCCGTGTTCGACAGCGTGTCGAAGCAAGGCTATTGTGCCGCATTCTCCTCCGATGCGCTCGACCAAGCCGCTAGCGATGGCACGATAGACAGCCGCGTGGTGGCTCTCGGCGGGGTGACGCTCGCCACGATACCGGCCTTGCGCCGCTGGCCGTTCGGAGGCGCGGCGTTGCTCGGCGACCTTTGGCAACGTGCAGGCACGGCAGATTTTGAAGTCCATGCACGCTTGGTTCGCAAGGCTCTTGATGCCCCTCGTGACTGATGTCGTCCTCCCGCTGCGGTTAGGTTCTTTTGTGCCCTGCGACCCGGAAATTCTCCCTCGAAGGGCGTTTGCATCCCATTCTCATTGTTGAGTCGGCCTCAACAGCTTTCCCCGGTGATTCGCCAACAACGGCCTAATGACCGATTTGGGTTAACATAAATATGTTAACGACGCTGGCGAAAGCCGCTTCCGTAAACCGTTTGACATTCAGTGAATTGCAAAACCTATGGTTTTGCCCTGCAATACCTGCCTCGTTGGCCTGCAATTAATGCCTTATTGCAAGGCAATTAATGCCGTTTCAGCCTGCAATATGACGCATACGGGAAGACGGCGGTCGGGCGGCTGTCTTTAGTTGCATATTTGCAAGTATTGGCAAACTGCGGATACGCATAAAGGAAACGCCACGCAACAACAAAAATTTCAAAAACATTTGTTCTTTTATTTCAATTTTGTATATTTGCACTCAATTATAGAAATTTTATGAGGAAACGTAAAAATACAGGACTTGACCGTTTAATTTAAACAAAAATACATGACTGATTCTAAACTCACAAAACGCTTTCAGAGCATCCGTGGCATCATCGCAACCATGCTCATTGCAGCTGCCTTGCCCACGGCGGCTCAACAGTTGCGTGTGCTGGACAACATAACCGACACAAACGGCAATGTGTACAGCCTTTGGGCAATGGCAATATCGACCAACCACCGATATGTGGCCGGGCAAGCGCAGAGCCAGTCCACGGGCGTGGCTGGGCTGTTCGTCTACGACCTTGAGACCGGGGACTACGTTGTTGAGGAAGGCATCGACGAGCTTGGTGGCGACCTGCGTGCCGTGAACGACGAGGGAGTGGCCGCAGGCTTCAACCCAAATGCCGTCACGCTGGCAATCGACGGCAGTAGGACGGAACTCGAAACGCCCGACGGCTATGAGAGCGGCGCGCGCGACCTGAGTGAGGACGGCAGCGTGGTGGTGGGCTGCTACTGGAACAGCAGCGACTATGTGCCGCACGCCTGCGTGTGGAAAGACGGCGAGATGATAGTCCTGCCCGAGCCTACCGAGGAAGAGATGGGCTTCAGTTTCCCAGGCACGTCGGCCAACTACTGCAACAGCGATGCTTCAGTAATAGCCGGCTACATATACGACAACCTCATAACTTTCCCCCTCATAGTGTGGTACTTGCAGGATGATGGCACTTATGTATGCGACCCCGTATGCAAGGAATACTTCGGTCTGTACGAAGAAAACACGGACAAACCGTATGAAATGTTCAGGGCATCGAACATTAGCCGCAACGGCAAGTATGCCGCAGTTACACTGGCTGAGCCTTACGGCGAAACTCGCATGGCGCGCTACGACCTCGAAACGGGAGAGCTTGAGGAGTTTGTTGCCGACGGCACGGGGAATGTGGAGGCCGGCACTTCCACTGAGTGTGCATCTGTGGCCAATGACGGAACCTTGACAGGATGGTTTCTGTCCTACTCCTTGTTCAGCTCTTTAAGAACCGCCTGCATCTGGCGGGCAGGGGAGGACGAGCCTGAACTGCTCTCGGAAAAATATCCGGAATACACCCAATTGGCCACTTACGACGAGGTTGGCTACAACCTGCTTTATGACATTACGCCCGACGCAAAGACAGCTTTGGGCTTTGCCTACGACGAGAACTATTACTACGTGAGCTATGTCATAGATTTTGAGGCCACTGCCACAGGCATAAGCACGGTGGCGGATGCCTGTGACGAAGCAGCCGAGACGGCACGTTACACGCTGTCGGGCACACGTGTGGCGGCACCGGTGAAGGGCCTGAATATCGTGAAGAAAGCCGATGGCTCGGTGACCAAGGTGTTCGTGAAATAGCTTTCGCTCAATCACTGACGTGCGTGTATGGTGAACTTAGAAGCTGTTTTTGAATTTATCGTGCGATGATTTGGGATGAGTTTTTGAGGCAGTTTTGCTTCCGTGATGAGGAAGATAGCGGGCTATCTGACGAAGCACGGGAGCAAAAATGACCAAAAAATCGCCCAAACCACGCACGAAAACGGAAGCACAAAGCCAAGAAAAACTTTTTGTAGAAATTCAAAACAGCTTCTTACTCAATGACTTTAATCAATACATTATAACTAAACATATATACGCTTATGGGAACATTTACTTTCAGTAATGGCATTTCGAGATGCCGCAGTCTGCTCGTAGCCGCTTTTGCATCTGTCTCGTTGGCAGCATCAGGCCAAAGTATGCAAGTGATAGACAATATAACTGACGGCAGTGGTGCGTCATACCAGCTTATGTCGCAGGCCATCTCCCCCAACCACAGGTATATAGCGGGTATCGCCATCGACTATGATACCTATGAATACGGAGCGTTCGTGTACGACCTCGAGACAGAGGCGTTCGCTTTCTTCGCCGAAGTTGATTTGTGGGGTGCTGACCTTCGCGCCGTAAACGATGACGGAGAAGCTGTGGGCTACAATGGCCCTGGCGTGAAGGTAAGCATAGACGGCACGGTGACCGAACTTGAAACTCCTGACGGGTGCAGGGCATACCCGATGGACATGAGTGACGATGGTCTGGTGGCAGGCTACTATTATTACGAGACCGATTACATGTCACATGCCTGTGTGTGGAAAGACGGCCAGCTCGTGAACTTGCCCGAGCCGACATCGGAAGACACTGGCTTTGACGTGTATGGCTCTGAGGCCTACTATATGAGTGCAGACGGTTCGATAATAGCCGGTTACTTGGTGGATTACATCAGCAGCGGGACGTTCGTGGTGTGGCGTATGCAGGATGACGGCAGTTATGTTTGCGACCTGGTTTACAGCGACTACTTCAGTGCAGACGGCTCCGATCCCGACCATCCTTACACCCAGTTCACCCCCACAGGACTCAGCCGCAACGGCAAATACGCATCCGTGGCTGTGGCAACGTCCACCAGCAACCAGCGTATGGCACGCTACGACCTCGAAACGAGGGACCTCGAGGTGTACATACCGGACGGCAGTGGCGACATATCTTCGGACGCAACACTGGAGAGTGGGGCAGTGGCCGACGATGGCACAATAACCGGCACCGTGTACACGGGCAACTTCATGTCGCAGAAAATGAAAGCCTGCCTATGGTACAAAGATGCCGACAGCCCTGTAATAGTTGCCAGCCTGTCCGATGCGTTCGCCGACATGGCCAATTTTGACGAAATCGGCGGCAACTTCATTACAGACATCACGCCCGACGGTACTTACCTGACAGGTTATGGGTATGACGAGATGTACAACTACAACGCCTACGTGTTAAGTTTCGGTGATGTGACGACGGCCATCGACAAGGTGGAGGAAAATGCCGCAGGACAAGAGGAAATAGCACGTTACACTCTTGACGGTGTGCGCATAAGTGCGCCTGTAAAGGGTATAAACATAGTGAAGAGAGCTGACGGCTCCACTGTAAAGGTGGTGGTGAAGTAAGTAAAACGGGCTAAGTAAAATAAAGAGAGGGATCGGCGTGAGCCAATCCCTCTCTTTGTATTTGGCGTGAAAATGCCAATAAGTCAATACCCTTGACAGCGGATGCAAAGGGTATTGACTTCGCAAGTCTTGTCACGCGAGCATCCGCCGCATATAGGTGCGCATTTCCTTTCGGGCTGCGCCAAGGCGGTTTTCCACGCTCTTGTAGTTCTCGTTGAGTGCGATTGAAATCTCCGAGACGCGCATTCCGCCCACCACGTTCATTGCGTAGATGCGCCGCGACTTGGCCGAAAGGCGCGCCATGCCGCGTTCGAGCAGTTCGGCTATCTCCGTGACGGAGTATATGGTCGATGGCTCTTCGCCGTCGGTCGTAGTGGCGTTGAGCCTCACCGTGCTTTCGTAACGCTCCACGAATCGCCGCCGCCGCCAGTGATCCACTATCATGTTGCGAGCCACGGAGTAGACAAGGCAGGGCAGCGTGATGGGCGAAATCATCTTGCCCGACTGCAACAGCCTCACGAATATGTTCTGAACGATGTCGTCGCTCTCGGCCGAGCCGTCGGTGTGGCGTGCCACGAAAGCCCTTATCTGCTCAAGGTGGCTGGCGTAGTAGGCAGCAATGAGCCTGGCCGAGGTGTCCGTCTCTGTCATAGGCGCCATTATTGTTTTAGCCTTTTTTGGTAGATTGTTTTTGCAAGGATGGCGCAAATGAGCGAAAATGCGGGCTGCCCGCTATTTCCCGAGCGCAATCCGTTTACTGCAAAGATAGCGTTTTGGCCTCACATTGAGGTATGTGGCACGGGTAAAAATAGGCATGATGCCGAAAAATCACCCCTTTTTAGACAAAACATCACCGCCGTCTGCGGAGTGCCACAGCCACACCGTGCCACAGTAAAGGACTGAATTGCGCCGGATAATGTCACGGCACGGGGAGGCAGACGGGTAGTCTGGCACGCATTTTGCAGGTAATACAGCGGAAACGAACAACAACAAATATATATAAGGTAAAGAATCAACCATGCAAAAAGGAAACATTGGGGTGACAACAGAGAACATATTCCCCGTAATCAAGAAGTTCCTCTATTCCGACCATGAAATCTTCCTGCGCGAGATGGTGTCAAACGCCGTGGATGCCACGCAGAAGCTAAAGACACTCGCCGAGCGCGGCGACTACAAGGGCGAGCTTGGCGACATCGCCGTGCGCGTGGCCGTCGACGAGAAGGCCGGCACCATCACCATCAGCGACCGAGGCATCGGTATGACCGAGGAGGAGATAGACAAGTACATCAACCAGATAGCCTTCTCGGGCGTGAACGATTTTCTCGAGAAATACAAGGACAACGCCAACAGCATCATTGGCCACTTCGGCCTCGGCTTCTATTCGGCGTTCATGGTGAGCAAGCGCGTGGAAATCGTCACCCGCAGCTACCGCGACGGGGCGCAGGCCGTGCGCTGGACGTGCGACGGCAGTCCCGAATATGAAATTGGCGAGGCCGAGAAGGCCGACAGGGGCAGCGACATCGTGCTCCACATCGACGACGACTGCCGCGAGTTCCTCGACAAACACAAGATACAGGAACTGCTCTCGAAGTATTGTAAGTTCATGCCTGTGCCCATCGTCTTCGGCAAGAAGACGGAGTGGAAGGACGGAAAGCAGGTGGACACCGACCAAGACAACGTGATAAACGACGTGGAACCACTGTGGACCAAAGCTCCGTCGACGCTCAAGGACGAAGACTACAAGTCGTTCTACCGCACGCTCTATCCCATGCAGGATGAGCCGATGTTCTGGATTCACCTCAACGTGGACTACCCGTTCCACCTCACCGGCATACTCTACTTCCCGCGCATAAAGTCGAACATCGACCTCCAGCGCAACAAGATTCAGCTCTATTGCAACCAAGTGTTCGTCACCGATCAGGTGGAGGGCATTGTGCCGGACTTCCTCACGCTGCTTCACGGTGTCATCGACTCGCCCGACATACCGCTCAATGTCAGCCGCTCATATCTTCAGAGCGACCGCGACGTGAAGAAGATTTCCACGTATATCACAAAGAAAGTGGCCGACCGCCTACAGTCGATATTCAAGGAAAACAGAGCCGACTACGAGCAGAAGTGGGACGATTTGAAGCTCTTCATCAACTACGGTATGCTTACCGACGAGAGCTTCTACGACAGGGCAAAGGACTTCGCCCTCTTCAAGGACACGGAGGGGAAGCACTATACCTATGAGGAATACAAGACCTTGATAAAGGACAACCAGACCGACAAGGACGGACAACTCATATATCTTTACGCCACGTCGGCCGAGGAGCAGTACAGCTACATCGAGGCAGCCAAGGCAAAGGGCTACAGTGTGCTGCTGTTCGATGGCCAGCTCGATGTGGCCACAGTGTCGATGTTTGAACAGAAGTTTGAGAAAAGCCGTTTCTCGCGCGTAGATGCCGATGTGCCTGAGCGTCTCATCGTCAAGGCGGATGCGCCCAAGTCGGAACTCGCGGAGGGCGAGTCCGACAGCCTTAGCGATATATTCCGCAGCAGGCTGCCGCAAATGGAACATGCCGAGGTCTACGTGGAGGTGCAGTCGCTTGGCGAGCAGACACAGCCTGTGGTGATGACGCAGAGCGAATACATGCGTCGCATGAAGGACATGAGCCGCTTCCAGTCGGGCATGGGATTCTATGCACAGATGCCAGACAGCTACAGCATGGTGCTCAACAGCGACCATCCGCTCATCAAGCGTGTGCTCACCGAGTGCCACGCCGCCACCGATGAGGCTCTGAAGCCTGTCGAGAGCGAGCTGAAAGGACTTGAGGCACGCCTTGCCGCCTTGCGACAGGCCATGGACAAGAAGAAGCCCGAGGAACAGACGCAGGAGGAAAAGGACGACCGTGAGCGCACGCAGAAAGCCATCGACGAGCAGCGCGGCAAGCGCAAGGACATCATTGCCGGCTACGCCAAGGGCAACAGTGTGGTGAGCCAGCTCATCGACCTTGCCCTGCTCCAGAACGGAATGCTGAAGGGTGCGGCACTTGATGCTTTCCTCAAACGCAGTGTTGAGCTTATAAAGTAATCTTTGTGGACCATAATGTCAAACGCCTCCATCGGCAAATTGCCGGCGGAGGCGTTTTGCGTTGTGTCGGCGACAGTCGGGTGGGGCGCATCCGCTGCGCATGAGGGGCTGTTTGGCGTAACGCTTTCCTCCTCCTCGTTGTGTTCCCTTGTCCTCCATATTATAGAGGTGTGGGCGTTTCCGTGCTTGACATAAATCAAGTTTGCGTGGATTTTCGCCCCTTCCGTTGAAAAAAGTCCGCGAAAAGTTTGGAGGGGAGCGGAAAACGCCTTACCTTTGCACCCGCTTTCGGATTTGAGGT
>CAZURD010000006.1:0-29581 GCA_964623445.1 uncultured Prevotella sp.
TTTTTGCAGTAGTCTTTATGGTGCGGGGCAAGGCACGGCTGCACAGTCATGCCCGCCCCAGTAGGAACTTCACTTGATAACAATCTTCTTTCCCTTGTGTATGTATATGCCTTTCGGCAGTCCGGAGTAATCGCCCGCAGCCGCATTGGCCTTGGCCACCGCACCGCTGAGGAAGTAGATGTTGTTGTCAGTGGCGCGCTGCGACATCTCGTCTGCCGACGGGAGCACCTCAACGCCGCTGATGCCGGTCGTGCCGTCCTCATATATTATGTACCCGAGTTGCGTGCCCGTGTCGCCATTCTGCTTGTTAGTGATAGAGGAGACAAGGCTGTTGAGGTAGCGTTCGAGGTTGGTATATCCGTCCGCGCCCACCTTTTTGCCATCGGAGGGGTCGGTCGGGTCAAGCCCGTAGAGGTCTTCCCACGAGTCGCTGATGCCGTCGCCGTCATCATCGATCGGGGCGGTTGTGGTGGCGGTGAGGTCGGGCCAGCCCCCGCTGTCGTCCTGACTGTTGATGAATCCCGGGTCGTTGCCGGAGGCAGTGAACGTGGCTATGCCTTCACGGGCATCGTTGACGAGCACCTCGTCGATGGCATCGCGGCTCTTGCTGCACCCCGCATACTGAAGCACAAGCTCATAGGCATCCTCGGCGGAGTGGGTGGTCACGGCCACAAAGTCTATCGGCTGGTCGAGGCGCATGGTGTCGCGCGTGACATCGGTGAACGTATAGTCTACATCGCTGTTGGTTATTTGGTTGTAAATTCCGTATGTCCAGTTGTCGTTGGTCACTTCGTCATATTTCGTGTTTACATTGCCGTCCACATAGAACTTGCCCCACACGTGCCACATCACGTCCCATGTGTTCGGCGAATCGCTGTCGTGCTCGGTGTATTCGGAAGTGCGTATGCCTATGCCGGCGATGCGTTGCTGGTAACCGGTGGCGCGCTTTTCAGTGGCCGGCCCGGGCTTGTAGTAGTTGTTCACGATGTTGACGTTCATGCCTTCACCGCCATAGCATCCGTTTCCGCCCCAGTTGTAGATCACGTTGTTGCGCATATCCATGCGTTCGTCGGTCTGCGTGCCCGGGCGCGGGCCGAGACGCGGCGTGCGCGAGTTGTGGTGTATGACGAGGTTGTGGTGGTAGCTTGCGCCGCTGCCGCCCCAGTTGCCGCCGTATCCGTGCGAACCCTTGGAGTGGCCGGCATTGAGAAGGCTCTGTGCGGCTATGCACCATTGCACAGTGAGGTTGCGGCTGCCGTAGACCGAGAGGCACTCGTCGATGCTCCAGCTCACGGAACAGTGGTCGATGATGACGTCTTCAAGGTCCATGCCGCCAAGGCCGTCGCCCTCATGCTGGGACACATAGCGATTGCCGAGCCTGAAACGCATGTAGCGGATGATTACGTTGTTGGCCGCGATGACGAAAGGATAGTCGGCAACGCAGATGCCGTCGCCTGGCGATGTCTGGCCGGCGATGGTGAGGTCGCCGTTGCTTATGCGCAGCTCGGAGTTGAGGTAGATGGTGCCCGTGACATCGAACACGATGGTGCGCGCACCGCTTTGGTTGATGGCATAGCGAAGCGAGCCTTCCTCGCCTGTGTCCTCGAGAGTGGTAACGTGGTAGACATCGCCGCCGCGTCCGCCCGTCGTGTAGCGTCCGAAGCCCTCAGCACCAGGGAAAGCAAGCTGCTTTTCGGTCTGGGCAGAGGCCGGCGTGGACTGCCAAAGGCCAAGAATGAGCGCAAGTGCGCCCAAGTGTAGTAGTCGTAAATTCATAGCATAAAGTCTTTAGCTGGTTGTTGGATGATGCAAAGATAATTAAAAAGCCGACACGGCAAACGGTAATATTTGGTGGAAAAGGTGGTAAAAAGCGTGGAAAAACGGCCTTTGGAGGGAAGAAACGGCATGGAATTGACTGAATACGGCTAACAACAGCAAGCAGAAAAAGGGAGGAGCGAGAAATTATCGGAATAGGGTCTGCCATGCCAGCCGAAGCCAGCACGACAGCGCTTCGCCACAAAAAGGGAGGGCGCATGGCTTTTGCCTTGCGCCCTCCCTGAACTTATCAAAAAACAGTATCGCTCATTTCACGACAAACTTGCGGCCGTTCTGGATGATGATGCCCTTTGTGCCCTTGGCAACACGCACACCCATGAGGTTGTACATGGGAGCATTCTCATCGAGAGTGGTCTGATTGTCGGCCTCAATGCCAGCAATGCCGTCGGACACGCCAGAGGTGTTGGCGGTGATGAGCACGCTGCCGAGATACTCGAAAGCGTCAATGCCGTTGTAGACATCCCAAACCACCTCGGAGCCATCCCACATACCGATGCCCTCGTCGGGAGTGACGACAGGATCGCTCGTCGGGTCGCCGATGACACGCACGTAGACGGCCTCCTGGTCGTTGGCCTCTGCGGGCAGGTCGCCCTCAAGCAGTCCCCAAGTGAGGTTCTCTATCGTGACTTGGCCTATCTCCGTCCAATTCTCGTTGTCGAGGGAGTATTCGAGCTTCTGCACGGAGGCGGCATTGTTGTCAGTACCCACGTAGCAGGAGAAGTGAACGTCGGTCACGCCGGTGGTTTTGATGGTGAAGAGAGCATAGTCGCGAAGCTCGCTCTTTGCGCCAGACCATGTGCGGCGCGAGAGGATAGGCATACGGTCGCTGACGGCATCTTCCTCAAACTTGGCTGGACGAGCCTGGAACGTGCCCTCGTGATAGTGGAACGGGGAGACCAGTGTGCCGGTGGCTGTGGTGGTATCCACCACGATTGCCTTGACTTGGGTCCGGTATACAGTATCCATGTTGAGGTAGATATCGGCATCATAGGTGGCAGGAGAGCCGTTGCTCGTGATTTGGTTGAGCGTGAATGCCGACAGGACGCCCTCCTTCTCGGTGAAGTTGGCCGTGAGTTCGAGGTCGCCCTCAAGCGTAACGGTGCGCGAGAGGTCGGTCACACCGTCGCTCCAGCCATTGAACGTGTTGAGGTCGGTCAGATAGTTGTTCGTCTGCGGGTTGAGAGTGATGGTCACTTCGTCACCGACGTAGTAGACGTTGCGCTCAGGCGAGACGGTGTAGGTGATGTACGACGGGCCATTGATGATGACGTTGATGTTGGCCACAGTCGGGAATTGGTCGACGTATGCAATGGATGGGCCTACGTAGGAGGCTCCATGACCCATACCGTCGTCGTATCCGCTGCCATACCAGCCAACAGTGCGGAGCATGTTGTAGATGTCGTTGTCGGGGTCTTGGAATGTTGCGCCGGTGTCCCAAGAGAAGTCGGTAAAGTCGGAAAGAGCCATGTTCGTGCCAAAATCTATAAGCGTGGAACCGTCGGCCTGCATGAGGTCGCTCAGCGACGTGAGATCCATGTACTTCTCATAGTCGATGACGTTGTTGCTAACCATCATAACGACATTGTGAGCATCGGTGAGCTTCGTGTCAGTGCCATAGGTCGACGACTCGTCTATGAGGATGTTTGTTCCGGCCATCGGGGCGATGAACACATTGTTATAGACGTGGAACTCCGTACCCGCAACCATGGTAGTGTCGGTCATAAGCACCGTGAAGCCGCTTGACTGCATTGACTTGTTCTGAGCAACCATCACGAGGTTGTTGCTGAACTCGAGGTTCGTGGCCACATCGACCGGATAGCGCGTCTCAAGGATGGACTTGGTGTAGGGGATGTCATAGAACATGTTGTCTTTGATTGTGATGGTGTTCGTGGGATCGAAAGCACGAACAACCGACCAGTTGTCGCCGCTGGACTGGGCGATGCCGTGGATGCGGCTCTCACGAATCTCGATGACATCAATGCTGTTGCCGGCTGCGGTCTCGTTGTTGAGAGTGCGGTCTCCGTCGAAACGGAACATCGAGCGCGTGCTGCCCGAGTAGTCGCAGTGGCGAATGGCGAATGTATCTGCATAGAGGTCGTTGCGGTTGTCGATGAGATAGCTACCAGTGGAGATGATGGTCATGTTCTCAAAGATGATGCTCAGACGCTGGCCAAGCTCTGCGTTGGTGCAGTGCGGGTTGGTTTCTACGGCAGGGCTACTGCTCTGATACTCGAAGTACATCGTGAGGCGCGGCTGTTTATCGAAGTCGGTCTCATTGCTTCGGATGACGAGACGGCCCTTGACGAGTTCGGGGCGTATGCGCCCTATACTCACATTCGTGTTGGCATCCCAGAGACAGTTGATGACGTAGGTCTCGCCGGCGATGCCCGAGCCAAGGGAGTTGATGGCTTCCGTGAACTCATCTGCATTGGTGACATCCTTCTCCCAGCTTTCGGCAAACGATGTTGCCGGTGCCAAGGCCAGAGATGCAGCCAAAGCCAAGAAAGTAGTTTTCTTCATTGCTTTGATTTTTAGTTGTTGAAAAATTGGTTGATTGTTGTTTCCTATGCACCCGCCTGTCTGCCACGGCGACACTGCCGCACTCGGCAGGCAGGCGAGAGGGTTGAGAGGTTGGCAGGGCTGGCACTGCCAAAGCGTGCCGCCCTTGCCATAGGGGATGTTCGTGTTCAGAGGTCGTTAAGCTGCCAGTTGATGAAGTAGCCGTTTGACATTATGTAGCTGCGCACCTTGGATGCCAGCGAGGCGTCACCATACTCATACTTTGCGGCAAGGCGCGAGGCTACGTTCTCGCGGGCGCGTTCCTGGCTGCCGCCACGGTAGGCGGAATTGGCATAGCGCTCGGCTATCTTGCAGAGGTAGCTGTACGACTTGCCCTCACACATGTATTCCTTCATGTGCTCGTCGGCCAATGCCCAGTCGTACATCTCTTTCAGCTCATCCTCGGAGTAGTTGGCAAAGTCGTCATCGGTGGAGATGGGCAGGTCGTGCCTGTGAGACGCAGCGGCGTTGGCCGTACCGGCAATGCCGAGGTTGCCGTAGCCGCCGGACGGGGCAACGACCCAAGGCTCATAGCGCGAATCCCAATCGGTGGGCAACACCTTGTCGGAGAACTTGGTGCTAAGACCTTGGTTGAGGAGAGCCTCGGCGATGTCGAAGTTGCCAAGATGCACCTCGGCCTCGGCAAGGAGGAAGTGCATGTCGTGCGCACGGAACGTAGGTATGGCCGGCATAATCTTGAATACATCCTTTTGCTCAAGGTAGTTGTAGGAGCGCGATGTGAAATTATAACCATAATAATACTTCGACACGCACTGCTGGCCGCCGAGGGTGTTCATCGTCCAGCCCTGAGTGAAACTGCGTATGTCGCCCTCATCGTAGAGGTCGTCGCCAAGGGCGTATGCGGATGGCTTCAGATAGAACGACTCACCGTCCGGATAGGTTGGGCAGAGATACTGCACGAGACGGTTAGTCTGGTGCTGGTCGTAGTCGTACATGATGGTACTCATCACCTGCGTGGTAAGCCCCTGCGCCTCGGAGAAGAATATCTGGAAATAGGCCGTATTGGCATCACTCTGCAATTTCTTGTTGAGCTGGAAGATGTCGCTGTAGCCCTGGTCTCCGACGAGCTTCGGGGTGGCCAGCTCCGTGGAGCCGGTCATGTACTCGTAGCAATAATCCAGAATGTTGTCGTGAATCCACTGCCAGTCGGACTGCGCAGTGCTCTCGTCGACGTAGCTGGCACGCCACGAACGGAACTCCGCGTTGAGGATCAGCGCGGAAGGCGTGAGATACTCCCATTCGCGATACTGCGTGGTGTCTTGGGTCTCGGGGTCGAGCCACTTGAACCACTCCACGTCGATGTCGCCGTCCACGTGAATGCCAGCAATGTTGATGCCGTTCTCCAGCAGGTGGATGGCACTGTCGGCCAAGGTCTTCATGTTGCAGTGCGTGAATACGGCGGCATCGGTGAGTTCGTGCTTCTCGGTGAGAGGGTCATTGAACCAATATGCCTCGCCGTAAATCTTGCCAAGCATGAGGTAGGCCCAGCACTTGAGGCGCAACGCGCTGCTCACGAGGCCAGAGAAGTTGCTCTCGGCAATCTCGGTCATGCCACCGACGTTGCGATAGAAGTCTTCCATCTTGACGATGTAGTCGTTGCAGGCCACGATGATGGCGTAGTAGCACGTGGGATCGGCATACTCGTTGCCGTTGGTCTCGTCGTAGTTGTAGATGGCACGGAGGGAGGCCGGGGCGTTGTCGGTGGTCTCAAGGAGTGCGGCGCGGGTGTCGGTGAGGAAGATGGCTTGGTCGCCAGCCTCCTGCACACGGTTGAAGATGCCGAGGAAACCACGATACATCTCATCCTCTTCGGCAATGTAATCCCCCTCGTTGATGATGTTGTCGGGGTCGGTGTCGAAGTAGTCTTCACACGAAGTGAAAGCCACCATCGAAGCGAACAGTCCGAGCGTCAGTAGCTTTTTATTGATTTTCATGTCAATATGCGTATTAATTGTGGTGAAGAGAATCAGAAATTGATGTTGAAGCCGAGACGCAACGTAATGGGCAACGGCAGCTTGGAATAGTCGAAACCGCGAAGCTGCTCCGAATAGGAGTAGGCGAACTCAGGGTCGACACCGAGGTACTTGGTAATCGTGAAGAGATTCTCTGCCGCAACATAGACAGTGCCCGAGCGTATGAAGTCGAACAGTTTGTCGAAGTTGTAGGACAGTTTCAGGCTGCGGAGCTTGAAGTAGTCCCCGTCCTCAATCCAGCGATCGGAGAAAGCGTTGTTGCCCAGCGGGTCGCCATAGTTGGCGCGCGGCATGTCGGTCTGCTGGCCTTCCACCTGCCAACGGTTGAGCACGGCGGTGGACTGGTTGTAGAAGTTGTCCATCGATTCAAGCTCACGACGTGTGGCGTTGTAGACCTTTGCACCGACGGAATAGGTGAAGTTGGCATCGAGCACGAAGCGGCGGAAACGCACCGAAAGGTTGATGCCGCCATAGAAGTCGGGCATGTTACTGCCAAGGCTCACCTTGTCGTTCTCGTCGATGATACCGTCGCCATTCTGGTCGACGAAGCGCACGTCGCCGGCCTGATAGGAATCGCCATTGCTGTTGACAAGGGCGGTCTTCGTTCCATCGGCGTTGGTGTGAGCCGTGGCAGCCTCTTCGGAGGTGGCATAGACACCGGCGGTCTGATAGCCGTAGAACTCGTATGGCGCGCTGCCTACGGACATTATCATCTGGGCATCGTCGTTGTTATAGCCTGTGTAGTCGATTGTCATGCTCTGCGCGTTGCCAAGCGACTTGATAGTGCTCTTGGCAGTGGCGATGTTTGCCCCGACAACGATGTCCCAGTCCTTTGTGTGGTAGGGGTTGACGCGGAGTGAGGCCTCGATGCCGTGGGTGTTGATTTCACCGCAGTTCTCGTAGTAGTCGTAAGAGCCATAGACGGCGGAAACGTTGCTGTTGAGCAAGAGGTCGTAGGCGTGGTTGGTGAAATATGTGAAGCCTACGTCCACGCGGTTGCTGAAGAGCGCAAGGTCGAAGCCAACGTCAAGTTGCGCTTTCTTTTCCCATTCGAGCTTGGTGTTGGGCATGTTGGAACGCAGGATGGATCCAATGGTGTTGTCGCCAATGGTATAGCTGCCGCCTACGTAATAGTTCTTGCCGTAATTTGAGGAGAAGCGGCTATTGCCACTAAGGCTTCCCTCAACGGAGACGTTGAAGCGGTTGACCCACGAGGGGAGCACGCCGAGGTTGGCCACCATGAACGTCAGACCGCCAGAGGGGAAGAAGCCCCAGCGGGGGGCATCGGTGCCCGAGGCACTCGTGCCATCGAGGGCGAAGCCGAAAGAGCCGCGCACGAGCCTGTTGTAGGTATAGTCGGCGTGAAATGAGTAGCCGAGGTAGTTCCACTCAACGTTGTCGCCCCACGAAAGCTTCGCGTCATTGGTGTTGTCCATCGTGCGATAGTCGTCGCTCGCGGTGTTGTATCCCTCCGAGATGTCAACCTCGTATTTTTTGATAATCATCCGTGCGGCGGCGAACACCTTCAGGTCGTGTACACGGTTGAAGATGCGGTTGTAAGTGCCCTGCACTGCGCCCGTGATGACATCTTGCTTGGTGACGCTGTTGCCCACCTTGTTGAGTCCAGTGCCATAGACCTGCGGCACTATCGTGGCGTTGGTCATGCCCGGGACGAAGAGCGTTTCCTCCGTATAGTTATAGTAGAGGTTGAACATCCCAGTGAGCGTGAGATAGTCGTTCCAGCGGAAGTTGATGCCTATTTGGGTGTTCACATCATATATCTTGTCCTTGGCTTGCACCTCCTCGACGATTGACAACGGATTGCTCACGTTGTCATAGTCGTACATCGGGTTCGACGACGTGTTCCAGAAGTCGTATGGAGCATAGTCGCTCAGAAGCGAACCGTCAGCCTGCTTCTGGTAGGCGGAGATGAGCGGCATGGAGTGATAGGCAGAGAGCATGGGGTTGGTCTGCTCAAGCGTGCCCATGTTCTGGAGGTTGCTGGTGATGTAGGAAAGCCCCACGTTAGCGAAGATGTCCACCTTTCGGCTGGCAAGCACGTCGGCACTGATGAGCGTGTGGTAACGGTCGGAGCCGGTGTTGCGGAGCGTACCGTTGTTGCCGGTGTAACCGAACGAGATGTTGTACTTTGCAATCTCGTCGCCGCCCTCCACTCGGAAGAGGTTCTCCGTGGTGAAACCGGTGCGCTGAACCTCTTTCATCCAGTCCGTGTTCTCATTGAAGAGATAGGACTGCGAGTAGCTTCCATTTTGCAAAAAAGGATAGTCGGCAATCAAGGCCTCCTGCGTGGGGTAGCGTGTCAAGCCAATGTCCTTCATGTAGTCGCGGTACTGCGATGAGTTGAGCACGGGCAGGCTCGACTGGCGCAGGTTAAAGCCGTAAGAGCCAGAGAACGACATCCGCGTCTCAAGGTTGTCGGAGTTGGCCTGCTGCGTCTCGATGACAATCACGCCGTTGCTGCCGAGCGAGCCGTACATGGCGGCATCGGCACCTTTCAGCACCGTGACGCTGCGAATGTCCTTGGGGTCGTAACCGAAAAGCAGGTCGCGGGAATAGCCCTCTATTATGCCAGAGACATCCTGATTGCCAAAGTAAGGCACGCCGTTGATCACTATCAGCGGATTGTTCTCTGCCACAAACGTATGGATGCCGCGTATGTTCATGTAAGAACCCTCGCCCGGCATTCCGCTCTTCTCTATGACTTGCAAGCCGGCCACGCCATCGCGCATGGCCGCGCCAAGGTTGAGCTTCTCGGAGAAATCCTTGCTTTCGATGGACGACATCGATGATGGCTTGCTGCCATAATCAACGCTTCCGTAAGCCGTGTTTGTGGCCTCACTGTACAGCCTCTCGGTGGTTGGCATCAACGTGATGACCCCCGACGACTTACGCAGGAAGCTAAGCGGCAACTCGCGCGGATAGAAGCCCTCCGCCTTGATTGTCACCAACGCATTGGGAACGCCTGTCTTCAGGGCGAAATTACCGACCTCATCGGAGAGAGCAGTGGCACTGTCGCCAACGACCGTGATGATTGCACCCACCACAGGTTCGCCATTGGTGGCCTTGACCTGCGAGCGTATCTGGTCGCCTTGCGCCATCGCCGCCGTGGAAAGCAGCGAGGCTGCGGCAAATATCATCGTCTTTTTCATGTTAGGTTGAGGTTAATAGTTATTGTAAGTGGGGCGCAAACACCAGTGATACATCACGAGCTGGTTGACATCGCGAGAGTTGGCATCACTGCCACTGGTGTAGGTGGCCGTTGTGCTGCCGCTCTCCATCGCTGTCTTGTAATTGCGGGCAAGGTCGTTGGATGTCACTCTGATGCGGAAGTTGCCGGAGTTCTGCAACGTCACGATTCCAACGGTATAGCCGTCGGTGTCCCACGCGATGGCTTTCTCGTCGTAGTTCTGCCAGTAGTCAACGTCGAAGCCCTCTGGGTAGGCTATGCCGAACGACTCGCCATAGTGCGGCACTTCGGAAGCCGCGCCACGGTCGAAGTGGAAGTCGGAGCCGGTGGCGTGCATGTTCATGTCCTCCACGAGCCATTCATCGTTGAACGCGATGCTGAGCGAATAGAGCAGCGAGTGCTTGAAGCCCATGCGCAGGTAGTATTCGCCGGCGGGCAGGTTGCATTCGTATATCTGCTGCGTTGTGTCGTCCCATGTGAGGCCATCGTACTCAATGCTCACTGGCAAGTCGTCCTCCATCGCCTCCTCTGAAGGAAGGGCGCAAAGGCAGTGGTAATAAATCGTGGAGGTTACTCCGTCGAATGTCATGTCGAACTGCGACTGCATATTATAGCACACGTATGGCGTGCTAAGATTGCTCCAGCGGAAGTAGGTGCTGTGCTGCTGGTCTGTGCTGTTGTCCCATATCTCATACAGACGCGACTTCACCCGATATATCACAATGTGGTTGGGAATCTTGAATGTCTGGCAGTAATAGGCCATGCCGTTGCTCAACTGCACAGCATTGCCGAGGTCAACCTTTTGCACGGAGGTCTTCCACCAAGCCGCATCCACACTGGAGTAGGTCGTCTGGTCGGTGATGGAGTCTATGTCTTGCTGGTAGCCGCCGACGCACTCAAAGATGGTGTCCTGCGAAAGGAAGTCCACGTCGAGCCATTGGTCGGAGAAGCAGGCCTTGACAACCCACTGCTCAAACTTCTCGCGGTCATCGTCGGTCGCCTCGCGGTGGAGCCAAAGGGGAATGCTGTCCATCGCCGCATTGATGGCCTCGTCGATGAGCGTGTTGTTTGGTATGAACATCGTCGTGCTGTAACTCTCGCTGCGCATGTTCCAGATGGCCGTGCCGTCCTCGTCGTAACGATCCATAAGGGTGTTCTTCACCACGTTCACCGAGTCGTAGACGGTGCGGCCATCCTCGGTCACGCCGATAGGCAAGCTGCTCTCGCGGTCGAAGTAATCGTAGTTGTATTGCAGGACAAGCTCCTTGAAGCGCGAGTATTCGCTTCCGAGAGACAGAAGCAGTTCGTAGGCCGACTGGCGCACGGGCAGCACGCCGTCCACGTAATAGATGTATCCGTTTGCGGCTTTAATCTTCTTCGTGATGGTCAGGCCGTCGAGCATTGTGCCGTTGCCCGTCACCCAGATGCTCTTTCCCGAGCGCATCATGATGTTTGAGCCGTCGGTGAGCTTCGACGGGCTAACTCCGATGTCCGACACGCAGTGCTGCGCATAGACAGCCATGTCGCTAACCTGCGAGGCATCGAAGTAATTGTCATCGCAAACGATGAACGTATATTGCCCGTCGGAGTATGTATCGTCATACACTCCATTGTCGGTGAGTACCTGATTCAGTTCGGTCAGGTCGGCCGCGCCCTGTATATACTGCGATACGGTGCTCCCCGTGACAAGCACATCTGTATCGCCGGTGAGCGATATGCCATGCTCGTCGTAATGGTCGTCCCAATCGGAGGAACAGGCCGCAGTGAGCGCGCATCCGAGGAGCAGGAGCGGGAATGTCTTATATATTCTTTTCATAACGAACGTATTAAACTGTTGTCAAGATGTGTTGTCAGTCGATTGGTATGAACTCCACGTAGTCGAGGCGCAGATGGTAGTAGCTTTCCGTCCTTGCGCTCACGTCGCGGAACGTTATCTTGAACTTGTGTATCTGCGAGCCATCAAACTCCACAGTGTTCCACAGCGTTTCTTCGAGCGACGTGTAGAGCGGGGTGACACTCTGTCCGCGATACAGGTATGCGGACGACTGATACGTGTCTTCCTCGTCTGCGTCGATGTTGAACTGCACGAGCGTGCCCGACGAGAACAGGCTGGCGAGCATCGGGTCTTTTATGTAATGGAGCACCACCTTGTAGCGTCCCGCGATGATTGTGGGAGTTGTGAACTCAACCCATCCGCCGAAGCCAAGGTTAAGCATGAGGTAGTTGTTCAGATACGCCCCATGCTTAGGCGTGGTGGTCTGCGTCACGGAAGCGTATGCCTCCTTGATGAAGCCGATTCGGCGATAGTTACGTGTCGATGCACTCGTGGCGGCAAGTTCGTAGGTGAACGATGTCAGCGTGCCGTATGCACCGTCGTAATACTCATCGCTAAGGTCGAACGTGCGTTCCGTGCTCGCAAGTGCGGAAGAGTAGACGTCTCCATAGAAGTTGGCTGCGCCCCAGAGGTTGACCGCCGATATGATGTCGGCACTGTTGAGGAAGTCCCAGCGCACCGTCACCTGCTCCGGATGATAGACCGGCATCACCCCGTCCACCTTAGTTATATAACCATTGCTCGCCTCCACATCGCTGCGCAGGATGTTCACTTCCTTGTTTATCACACGCTTGTCGTCTATGATATTGGCGATGAAAGCCTGTCCGGAATACTGCGTGTCGTAGATGAGGGTCTCGGTTGAGTCGGTGAAGTTGAACACTTCGTCCATCGTGTAGCGTGTGGTCATAAAGTGATACTTCAGGTAATGGTTCAAGGCCGTGTCTGGGTTGACCTCCTCGCCATCGCTGTTGTTCACGAGCCACTGCTTCAAGCTCTCCACACTCGTTATGCCCTCCTTATTATATATATAGTCTGGCGTGGCGAACACAGTGTAGTAATACTCCGTCACCGTAGTAGAGCCACCGACGAGTACGGTCGTGTCGCGTTCAAGCGAGGCGATTCGGAAAACTTCCGGATCTGACTTGACAGCCTCGGCGAATATCTGGAACGTGTTGTTGTCCCCGGAAAGCGATTCCAGTTTTTCCGCGATGTTCTCCGCATTGGGGATAATCACGCCGTCCATCATGTAGATTACGCCGTTCTTAGCCTTGGTGCTGACGAAGCGCCCGAGCTTTGCATGGTTGTTGATGAACACGCTGTCAGAGCTGTACACGATGTCCGTGCGCTCCGCATCGTCCACGTCTGTCTCCATGTAACCATAGCTCAGCGTGAGGCGTTGCTGGTTGAAGAGCGTGCGGCCTTCATCGATAGTTCCGCCGGCAGCCGCGATTTCGAGGAGCCTTGCGTCTGTGAGTATGCTGCTCGACGTGGAGCTGCCCGACTGGTTGAGCCAGTCAATGATATGGTTCTGCACTACGTTCCTCGCGTACTCACGGTCGATGTCCTCCACCGTCTCTACGCCGCGCTCGTCAAGGAAGCGTTGCATTGCGTCGTTGTTCGGGCAAAACACCGTGGCATCGGCATTGGCATCCTTCAGGCCGTTGTAATAGTCAGTGTAGTGGAGCATCTCCAGCCAGAGCGAGTATGTCTCCGACGAGTTCTCCAATATGGTCGTGATGGACATTTCCGTCAAGTCATCCGTAGCCTGCACGTAAAGCTCACCCTCGTTGGGGTCGTCGCAACCCACAGCGAGAAGAGCCGCTGCGATGGCGGTCATTGATATTGTTATTATCCTGTTCATCGTCTTGTCCTTTTGTTATTGTTAATCATAATACGGATTCTGCACTATCGACGGGTTGTTGGCTATCTCGTCGGAGTATACCGGCAGATACCATGCGTCCTCGTCGTTGAGCACGGAGCGTATGGTGTTCTCGTTGGCCGCTTCGTTATACTTCACGGTGTATTCCCTGAGGAACAATGTCTTGTAGTCTATTGAACCGGTGTAACGCCCTATGCGGAGGAAATCATACCATGTCTTTCCCTCAGCGATGAACTCGCCGACGCGCTCATCGAGCAGGGCGCACATGAGCGTGTAGACATCCGATGTCGGTTGTGCGGTCACGTCGCTGAGGTTTGTCCTTGCCCTGATTTGATTGATGAGGGCGAGAGCCTCGGTGTTGTCCTCTACATTCTGTCCCTCTTCGCGCATGATGAGAGCCTCGGCCTTCATCAGCATCACCTCTGCCACACGGTAGATTATGAAGTTGGGGTCGTAGTTGCTCGTGGTGCGCGGCTCGGTGATTGTCGAGCCTCCAAGGTATTTCCACACATATCCAACCGTAGAAGTGGTGTTCGCCACCCAATAGCTGCCATACAGATACCTCACGTAGTTGTCGGAGTTCGACTGGCTGCTTTGTGCAATGTTCTGCGATGTCAGGTTCAGTTCCTGAGTAAGCACCGAGGAGAGCATATACGTAGTGGTGGTCGAGTTGTAGAAGAGCGTCGGCAGATCGTTCGTCTGGTACGACGTTCCGTCGTTCGTGGTCGCCGAGTATTGCAGCTCGAATATGGACTCCTCGCTGTTGCCCGGGTTGAACATGGAGAACCAGCTGTTGTGCGTCGGCGTAGACATGAAGCGCGGCGCATATCCCGACTCGCTTTCAAGGATCATGTCTGCATAGGCAATAGCGTTGTCGAAGTCGCTGTCCCAGAGGCAGACATCGGCCATGAGGGCATAGATGGCCCAAATGGTGGCGCGTCCCTTGGTCTCCCACGTGGTGTCAAATTCCTCCTTTGCCGCACCGAGGGCGATGGCTGTGCGCAGGTCTTCCTTTATCTGTGCGATTATGTCGGCTTCGCTGCTCTTTTCGGGGAAGAACTCCGCCTCGTTATCATCCTCCACGGTATAGGTGATGAGGGGGGCGTCGCGCCAGTTGCGCACTATGTAGAAGTAGGCCAGCGCGCGCAGGAAGTATGCCTCGCAGAGATGCGAGTTCATTTCCTCCTCGGTGTAGGTCACGTCGTTGTCGTATGCCTTGCTTGCGTTGGCAATCACGCCATTGGCATCGGTCACAACGCTATAGAATGCGTTCCAGTCGCAATATGTTCCGCTCGATGCCGTGAGCGTGAAGTTGTCGAGGTCGTTCGGCGAACGGCGGCGCACGCATCCGGCACGCAATTCGCCAAGCGGGATGATGTGCGACGTGATGCAGGAGCGCAGGTCGTAGTATCCGCCATATAGAGCCGATTCCACGTCGCTCTTCGATCCCCACATGTTTTCCGTGGGCTGCGAGTTCTCCGGCATTATGTCGAGGTAGTCGTTGCAGGCCGTGAGGCTCATCGTGGCAGCGAAGGCCAATATGATTGTCTTATAACCTTTCATGCTCGTAGAGATAATGTTTAGAAGTTGATTGTGACACCCATTGACACACGGCGGCTGCGCGGTGTTTGCGCGTTGTCCACGCCAAGTTCCGTGACCGTGCTCGGGGTGGTGATTTCGGGGTCTTGTCCAGTGTAGTCAGTGAGGGTGAAGAGGTCGTAGCCCGTGATGAACACGTTGGCGGACGTGAGGCCGAGGTTCTGGCAGAACGTCTTGGGCAGGTTGTAGCTGAGCGACAGCGTTTTCAGTCGCAGGTAAGAGCAGTTCTCCACGAAGCGGTCGGAACCGAGATAGTTGAGTCCGTAGTTCCACAATGCCCTCGGGATGTCGGTCTGGTCGCCCTCGTTGCGCCAACGGCGCAGCACGGCCGTCGACTGGTTGTCGGAGCCATACATCGACTCGGCGTTCATCCTCGCCTGGTTGATGATTTTCTGTCCCACACGATAGTGCGCGAACACCGTGAGGCTCCAGTTCTTGTAGCGCAGATTGAAGCCCACGCCGCCCTCAAGCTGCGGGTTGTAGTTGCCGAGGTAAACAATGTCGTTCTTGTCTATCTTTCCATCGTTGTTGATGTCGGCATACTTGGCATCGCCGGGATAGCAGGTGTAGTCGCCGTTTGACATGATGATTGGGTTGCCCTGCAAATCGTACATCACGTTGCCATCTGCGTCCTTGGCGTAGGTGTCCTCCGTGTTCTGGTAGACACCGAGGTACTTGAAGCCGAAGTAAGAGCCTACCGACGTGCCAGCCACAAGCCTCTGCGCATACGTGCCGTTTTCAAGCGAATAGCTGTCTTCTGAATAGCCCGGCAGGCTTATTATCTCGTTTTCGTTGTGGCTGATGTTGAAGTTGAACTTCAGCTTCCAGTCCTTCTTGTCGATGGCCTGCCAGTCAATGCGGAACTCCACACCGGTGTTGCGAAGCTCGCCTCCATTATAATATGTAAGGTAGGAATTGTTCAGACCCAACGAACTTGACACCGTATAGGAGTTCTTCGGGTGGAGCAAGTCCTTTGTCGTCTTGTCGTAGTAGTCGAACGAGCCAGACACTTTCCCGTCCCACAGTGAGAAGTCGAATCCGAGGTTCCATTCGGAGGAGCGTTCCCACTTCAGGTTGTTGAGTTGCATGGTGCTCACCCTCACGGCATTTCCCGTCATGTAAGAGCCTATCGACGTGTACGTTCCGACGTATGGCGACGTACCGTCGGGCGTGTTGCCACTCTGTCCGAAGCTCACGCGCCACTTCCATTCCGACACCACGTCGTGTGCCCAGTCCATGAACTTCTCGTCGGCGAACTGCCATGACACACCCACGGAGGGGAACAGTCCCCATCGGTTTGCGCGACTTATGCTGGAGTTGCCCTCATAGTTCACCGTTCCCTGGATGGTGTAGCGGTCGAGCAGGGTGTAGACCAGACTGGCCACGCCCGAGAGCTTGCGCACTTCCGACGTTCCGGAGCCTTGTTCGAGCAGGCGGCCGCTTCCGGCCGACGGGTCGGCGAGGCTTGCGGAAGCCACATTGTAGTAGGTTGCCGACGACGTGGAGCTGCGGCTCTGCGACGTGCGCCATATTGCGGTGGCGGTGAAGTTGTGCATGTTGTCGTTCCACGTGTTGGTGTACATACCTTTCAACTCTGTCTGGAGCGAGAAGTTGTTGGTGTATGAGTTGGTGGCACGGTTGGCATACTCATTCTCCACGGTGACGCCCGTGGCGTTTTGCGGCAGCCACTCCTCGGTGCGCTGCGTCTTGTACTTCATCGAGACATAGCCGCTGAAGCGCAGGTGGGAGGTGGGATAATAGTTGCCGCGCACGGTCATTTTCTGCTCGCGCGTGCGCAGGTTGTCGTAACTGTCTTCCGCCATTATGATTGGGTGGAAGTTGCTTCCGCCACTGCTACTCGAGAACGCACCCTGAAACTCCTCGGAGTTCTGGCGCGTGAAGTATGTGCCGGTCATCTCGCCCGTCTCGTCGTCGATGTAGTAAGGGCTTTTGTTTGGCATCTTGCGCAGAGCCTCTGCGCGCACGTTGTCGCTCCAAGGGTTCTTCTTCTTTGAGTCGGAGTAGGTGTACTCGGCGTTGACGGTTATCTTCTCCGAGAAGCGGTAGCTGATGTCGAGACCCGTGTTGAAGCGGGTAAGCCCTGTGCCCTTCGTCGTTCCGCCCTCGCTGAGGTAGGACATGGAGTAGCGGTAGGTGGCTTTCTCACCGCCGCCCGACATGGAGAAGCTGTTGTCGGTGGTGAACGCATTCTGCGTCACGTAGTCGAGCCAGTCCACATTCTGGTTGTACTCGTCGAAATACCTCCAGCTTGTGTTATAGCCTATTTCGGGAGTGTCGTAGAGATATTCGAGCAATCCGCTCTGATTGCTAAGTCCCTGCGCGTTGGCAGAGTTCCAGATGGCATCCTGGATGTAGGCCACATAGTCGTTTCCGGAGAGCATCGGCATCGACTCCGGCTCAAACTTGAACGTGTTCTTCGTGGAGAACGAGAAGCGCGTCTTGCCCATTGCGCCTTTCTTGGTGGTGATGAGCAGCACGCCGTTTGCGCCGTCAGTGCCGTAGATGGCTGTTGATGCGGCATCCTTGAGCACCTCTATCGACTCGATGTCGTTCGGGTTGAGCGACAGCATCTGCGCGAAGTCGTCTTGGTTGGCCGTGTTGAAGTCGAAGTCGTCGTCGATGTCGCTGTTGTATGGCACGCCGTTGATGACAATGAGCGGGTCGGTGTTCGACGAGAGCGAGGCCGTTCCGCGTATGCGGATGTTGCTCTTTGCGCCCGGGTCGCCGCCTGCGATGATGTCCACGCCGGCGAGCTGTCCCTGCAGAGCCTCCTCAATGGAGGCGACTGGCGACACGGCCGTGATCTCGCTCATGTTGATTTTCTGCGTGGCGAACGACATCTGCCTGCTCGTTACGCCGAGGTCGTTGGTTGTTCCGCGCGACGACGTTACAGTGACTTCCTTTATCTCCGTGGCATTGCCGGACATTGTGACATTGATCGTGCCCTGCCCGGTGTACTTGAATGTTTGCGTCTTCATGCCGATGTATGAGAATACGAGCGAAAGGTTCTTCTCGTCCTCGGGCACTTTGAGCGAATACTTTCCGTTGAAATCGGTGACCGTACCGCTGATGATACGCTTCTGTGCATTCTGGAAAGTGACATTTACGCCTATGCACGGTTCGAGGCTGCCGCCGAAGTCTTCGGTGACCGTACCCGACACCGTTTGCTGTGCCATTGCGTGATGAGCCAAGAAGAGCAGCACCACTGCCAATATGTTCCTTATCTTGTTCATTTCGTGTTCAGTTGTGGTTGGGGTTCTTGGTTGCGATATGTCAGAACACACCCTCTATGAAGTGGGCGCCGCCGTCCTCGAACGAGAACGGGAAGTAGTCGTACTCGCCGCTGACTTTCACCCTGTCGCTCTCCTCGCCTGTGTCGGGGTCAACGCAGGTGACATAGAGGCTGGTGCCGTCGTCATAGACATTGACGTTTGTTGTGTATGTTGCAGAGTTGCCGTCAACGATGCGGGTCTCCTCCCGCAGCGACACGAGGCCGCCGAGGTCGTCAGTGCTCTCGCCCCAACCCACATACGGGTAGTTGGTGAATGCCGCCGTGGAAAGCGGGATGAAATACACTTTGATATATTCTATGAGCGCATCGCGGTCGGTAACGGTGGCCACGCTGAAGAAGTCTGACGAGCCGACGGTCGCTCCGTTTGCGCTCATGCCCGGTATGCGGCCCTCAACGATTGCTGTTTCAAGCGCGGTGGTTGTCGGGATGAACATGAAGCAGCTCTCAAGCGTAAGCTCGCTCGTGAGCGTTCCGCCCGAAATGTTGAGTACCCCGGCAGCATTGAGCAGGTTGATGAACCCGAAGAACTCCGTGCTCTCGTCGAAGCGGTTGTTGGTCATCAGGCGCACAAGGCTGTTGTTGTTGACGGTGGAGAAGTCGCCCGGGAAGAGCAGGTTCTCATAAGAATAGCAGTTACCGTTTGTCCATCCATTGGGGTCGCCGCGATAGTCGAGCGAGGAGAACGCCGCCCAAATCTGGTCGTCGGTGGACGTGTTGGCAGCGTAGTGCAGGCGGTTGTTGTGTAGTATGCTGTTGGTGATCTTGCCGTCCTTCACGTACCAGTAGAGGCGGTAGTCAATGCTCGATGTCGATGGCGACACCAGCGTCGGCAACACGGCCGTGCCCGTTGTCGGCAGCACGGTGTTGCCGTCTATTGGCTGCGAGGCATGAACCAGCACGTAGGCCGTCTGGCTCGACGTGCTCATGCCGTTTGGCGACACCGATGACACGAGCACGCCGCCCTGCCGCTGTATCCCGGCATTGTTGAGCAGCTGGTCGTTGTCGGGGTAGAGCATGATGTAACGCACGGACGAGAGCGTCAGCGTGCTTGCCCAGCCCGACGCACTGAGCATCTGGTTGAAGTTGCTGAAGTCGCGGTATTGGTAGGCCGGGCCGGTGACGGCGCGGAAGCGGGCCGGCGGCGTGAGCACGGAGCACCCGTAAAGCACGCCGTTGGAGCAGATGATGCGGTCTTCCTGCGCTATCTCGTCGGTGTTGTTGCTCACCACCTCGCCGAGTGCGTTCATCACATTGCCGTTTTCCACCTCCTCGGGGAACACCATCGGCGTGGACGCATTGCCGGAGGAACTTGTCTCCGCCACGACGACACAGCTCTGGAGTATCTCCACCATCGTCACGGAGTCTATCTCGTCGATGGAGGTGTAGCCGCCCTCTCCCCAGTACTCGTCGAAGAAGTTCTGGAAAGCCTCATCCGTTGGGGCGAAGATTGAGTAAGCCTCGGAGCAGAGCGCGTTCATGTCGGTGTAGCTCATCACCGAACCCCACTCGCTGTCGATGTTTACGAGCGGAGCGTAGTGGTAGTGATGGAAGAGCGAGTCGCTTGCCGATGATTCCAGGGTCTGGTCGTCGTCGTAGGCATAATACTCGCTGCGGTCGTAGAGTGAGAGTATGCGCGAATACTTCCCGGCATTCTTCATCTCGTTGTAAATGGTCTCAAGCGGGCGGAGAACGCGATCCACCTTATATATATAGCCGTTGCGCGCTATTATCTCCGACTCCGTAACATTGGCGTTGGCCACATTGAAGCCGTCGTCGCCGCTCCATCCCGTCTCCGGATAGAAGTATTCGTAGTTTGTGGCGGCGTCGATTCCCTTCGACGTAAACATGCGGTAGGAGAACACGGGGAGCAGGCGCTCGTTGTGGTAGACGGACACGTTGCGCATACGGGTGCTGTCGAACGCCGTGGAGATGGCATCCTGCGAGTGGGTGCGGAACTTGTAGAAAAAGCCCGCATCCTGGTTCTTCTGCTCCGTTGTTGCACCGTCGCCGTAGTCAGGCCTGAAGTTTATCAGCTTCTCAGTGTCGAAGGAATAGTAGAGAATGTGGTTGCCGATGAGTTTGCTCACCTCGCTCTTGTCAAGCGTTGTGATGTCGGTCGTCTGGTAGTTTTCTTGCAGATACTCGCGCATGGAGTTGTCGTCGGGTGCCATGACGGTGAGAATCGACTTTCCATCCATGATGGGCTGCCAGTCCGCAATGTCCACTCCCTGCAAGAAGATGCTGTAATTGCCATCGCTCTGCAACGTGGCGTAAATCGAGCCGCCAATCCAGTCGGGCGTCTCGAAGTACTCGTCCATCTTGTCTGTGCAAGCTGGCAACATCAAGCATGAAAGCAACATTAGTCCAATTTGCTTCCCTGTGAGTTTAGGTACTTTCATATTTTGTTTTAGTTAGTGATCAACTGTTCCTTGTCTTCACCGGTTTTTCCCGGTATCCCGCCCCTACACACTCACCAGTGCAGCTTCAGAACGTGGGGCGAGCCGTTCACCCAAAGGCTTCACGCAATGCCTGTCGCGGTTAGTTAACAAAACGTTTTCTTCACTTCCCCGCCCGTAGGGCATCTCCCACCCCACTCCCTTTGCGAGCCACACATCACGCAATGCGTCTGCCTATCTGCCAGCCTTCACGGTCACCGATTAAGCACGGATGTGCTCGCAAATCACGACATTAAGCCAAAAACAGCCTGTTGGCGACAACAGCTTTCTGTCCTCGTTTTGCAAACATAGGTAAATTTTGTCACAAATAAGGAAAAAGCCTGTACAAATTTGTTGTTAATTAACTTTAATGCCAACTTCCGCGCGCTTAGGCTCTCTTCGCCATTTGGTTCGGAACTGAATGCAAATTTATCAAACATCGCCATCTGGCAGGGGTAAATTTTATTTTAAGAGTGGTGAATTTTTCACTTTGTTGGACGTTCATGCGTTTTCCACCGAAAGTTAAGGAAGTTGAATGACAGTTTGGACAGACTTCCCTACAATCACCCCCAAACCCTCCATGCAACCAACCACAGTCCCAATCTCCCGACAGATGCCATCTTCCCCCAACCTCCCCGACTGACCTAAACCGCCTTGAACTCCAAGGGAACATCGCGCCAGCTCCCTGCCAATTTCTCCTTATATATATAATGCGCCAATTGCAAATTAACACTTTTAGCGTTTGTTTGCGTTCCGATTTCATGGCATTTTAAGCCCGATTTTTGGACGTTTTTTGAAAAACGAAATTCCTTTGGCGCAAATACGCCATTATACGGGGATTTTCGTCAACAGGCTGTATATCAATACTTTGACCGCATTCCCACCCAAAACGCCTCTGTTTTAATGCCCCGTCGCGCCGCAACGAGGCATTAACTGCACTGCAACGGAGCATTAAACGGCGTGCGAAATGGCATCGAATGCAAGCCGAAAAGGCACAAACGGGAGGGGAAAATGAGGCAAAACGAGGGACAAAGTAAATTTACACGACATTTCGCGCGCCTTTCCTTGCCAAGAAAAGCCCAAAGCATGGCCCTGCAAGCCCTATTTCGCCTGTCCGCGACACACCCGCTACGAGCCGATTTCTCAACAAGAACGATGTTGCAAAAGAAAGGAACGTGGCTGATTTTAACTTTTCGGGAATGGTACAAGGCACAGGCAACAAGGCCGACGGGGACAAGCATGGCAGGCGAGGACACAAGCCGCACGAGACCAGCAAGGACGGCAAGGCGGCGGGAACGGCAGCGCAAAGGAGCGGACAAAATCGCAAAACAGGGGCACAAAACGGCGCGCAGCGGAAATGGCAGCGCAAAAACAGCGGGCAAAATTTGTGCGGGAGAAAAAATCTTTGTACCTTTGCACACCAAAAACGAACGATAAATAAATAAGCATAAGGCAAGATGAAAAATGGCATCCACCCCGAGAGCTATCGTCCGGTCGTGTTCAAGGACATGTCGAACGGCGATATGTTTCTTTCCCGCTCCACCTGCAAGTCAAACGAGACTGTAGAGTTTGAGGGCGAGACTTATCCTCTGGTGAAACTCGAAATATCGAGCACTTCCCACCCGTTCTACACCGGCAAGAGCAAGCTCGTAGACACCGCCGGCCGCGTTGACAAGTTCATGAGCCGCTACGGCAAAGCAGCCAAGAAGTAAGACGGTGGCTTCGATAGCCGACAGAATCCAAAGGTGCGTCCAGGAAACAGTGTGTCCGGCCGCACCTTTTTTCGTAAACGCAAACAATGGGCAACGACTATAGAACGCTCCTGCGCATCGCCACGATGGCCGTGGCTGTCGCAGGGCTGCTCGCCGCTTGCAGCAACGACGATGACGACAGCTCACAGGCGAGCAGCACAAACAGCAACGAAACCACCATCACGCCCGAAGCAGGCCGCCTTGAGTTCCCCAAGACGCGCGACGACGGCAGCTGTGTGGTAGTGGTACACTCCACGACGCAGTATGGGGTGAACTACGCCGTGGAATGGGACTGCGACAAGAGGGCGCAACGGTGGACGTGCTACGAGATGTACGCATCGAACAGCGTCACCAACTGGAACCGCAACAGTTGGAACGGAGCCTACTGGCAGGGACAGACGTGGACGGGCGACCCGTTCCAGGAAGACCCCGACCTGCCGACATACTGCCGCACGACGCTTGCCGACTACCGTGGCTCGGGCTACAACAGAGGGCACATCTGCCCCTCGGCCGACCGCCTGTGCTCGCAGGATGCCAACGGGCAGACATTCTACCTGTCGAACATGCAACCGCAATACTACAACTTCAACGCGGGCATCTGGTCGAAGATGGAAAGTCAGGTGCGCTCGTGGAACACCAACACCTACCGCGACACGCTCTACGTGTGCAAGGGCGGGACGATAGAGGACTACGGCACGACCGATGCCGTGCTCGGATACACATCCTCGGGGATGATTGTGCCCCGATATTTCTTCATGGCCGTGCTCTGCAAGCGCGGCTCAACATACAAGGCCCTCGGCTTCTGGGTGGAGCACGAGAACGTCGACCGCTCCTCGAACAGCCTCGCCGACTACGTGGTGTCGATACGCGAGCTGGAGGAGAAGACGGGCATCGACTTCTTCTGCAACCTGCCCGACGACAAGGAAGAATACGTGGAAGACCTCACAGCCGACCAAGTGAGGCGGGCGTGGGGGCTTTGACGACAAGCGACAGCAAAGGAAATCCCAACGGCAAGGGCGTGCAACGAACCCACGAGACCCTTTGGGATGTTGTGCGGAATGCGTGCCCCTGCCATTCCAACAATAAGCAATCAACCATTTCACAAAAGACAATGAAAACCGTTTTCGATTTTTCCGTCAAGGACAGAAAAGGCAAAGACGTAGCCCTGAAAGAGTATTCCAGTGAGGTGCTCCTCATCGTGAACACCGCCACAAAGTGCGGATTCACCCCGCAATACGAGGAGCTTGAAAAGCTCTACGAGAAATACCACGGACAGGGCTTTGAGATACTCGACTTCCCGTGCAACCAGTTCGGACAGCAAGCCCCAGGCACCGACGAGTCGATACACAGCTTCTGCAAGATGACCTACGGCACGGAGTTCCCGCGATTCAAGAAAATCAAGGTCAATGGCGAAGACGCAGACCCGCTCTACAAGTTCCTGAAAGAGCAGAAAGGGTTTGCCGGATGGGACATGAACCACCCGCTGGCGCACATCCTCGACGAGATGCTCTCAAAGGAAGACCCTGACTACAAGGAGAAGAACGACATCAAGTGGAACTTCACGAAGTTCCTCACCAACAAGCACGGCATGGTGGTGGCACGCTTCGAGCCTACCGAAAGCATCGAAAACATAGCCAAACAGATAGAGGAACTGCTCTAAGGCCAACGCAACGGCACTATATCGACACAAGACAACGGCAATGGAACAGAACACAGAACACGTGCGTTGCCTCATAGTGGGCAGCGGCCCGGCAGGCTATACGGCCGCCATCTATGCCGCACGGGCAAACCTGCACCCCGTGGAATACTGCGGAATGCTGCCCGGCGGACAGCTCACGCAGACCACGACCGTGGAGAACTTCCCGGGATACCCCGGCGGAGTGGACGGCAACCAAATGATGATGGACTTCCGCGAACAGGCCGAGGCGTTCGGGGCAGACATCCGCGACGGCTCAATAGTGGAGGCAGACCTGTCAAAACGCCCCTACCGACTGACCGCAGACGACGGGAAGACAATCGAGGCCGACACCGTGATAATAGCCACGGGGGCTTCGGCCAAGTATCTCGGCCTTGACGACGAGAAGAAATATGCAGGGCAAGGCGTATCGGCCTGCGCCACGTGCGACGGCTTCTTCTACCGCAAGAAGACGGTGGCGGTGGTCGGCGGCGGCGACACAGCCTGCGAAGATGCCCTCTATCTGGCCGGACTGGCAAAGAAAGTGTACATGATCGTGCGCAAGCCCTACCTCCGCGCATCGAAAGTGATGCAGGAAAGGGTGCTCTCCGCGCCCAACATCGAGGTGCTCTTCGAGCACAACGCCATCGGGCTTTTCGGCGAGAACGGCGTTGAGGGCGTACACCTCGTGAAGCGAAAGGGCGAGAGCGACGAGACGTTCTGCGACATAGAGGCCGACGGCTTCTTCCTCGCCATAGGGCACAAGCCCAACAGCGAGGTGTTCGCCAAGTGGCTCGACACCGACGAAACGGGCTACCTGAAGAAGCTCGACGGCACACCGCGCACGAAGTTTCCGGGCGTATTCGTGGCCGGCGATGTGGCCGACCCAACATACCGGCAAGCCATCACCGCCGCCGGAACAGGCTGCCAAGCCGCCCTCGAAGCCGAACGCTTCCTGATGACAGAGGGTGCTTGAATCGAAACAGCACCTTTCTCATTCCCCTACGCTTTGCGCGGGATGGCGTTGTGACTTGCTATCTGCACAACGCCATCCCGCGCAAAACAATATCACCATCAATCCACAGGGGATTGAATAGCATTAATCACAAACGTTGCAGCCTTGCCCGCCCAGCTGCACACCTGCCTCACAAGGCCATTGCCGCCATGCGCCTGCGGGCATCCTCATAACCGCTGACAAGCCTCTCTACTATCGTTGCGGCGGGCAGAATCTCGTCAACGGCCGATGCCACTTGGCCGATTTCCAACTCGCCGGTGTCCACATCGCCCTCGAAAATGCCGCGCTTCGAGGCAGCCGTGCCGAGAATCTGGCGCAGTTCCTCCACCCCTGCCCCACGAGCCTCGGCCTCGGCAACCTTTTCGTAAAGGCCGTTCTTCACAAGCCTGCTCGGCGAAATCTTTTTCAGGCAAAGCATTGTGCCGCCCTCTTCGAGTGCGATGCAGCGACGCTTGAACTCTTCCGAGGCCGAACTCTCCTCCGCAAGGGCGAAGAGTGTGCCTACCTGCACGCCCTCAGCACCCATGGCCATGGCGGCCATCATGGCCTCACCGCAGCCTATTCCGCCCGCAGCCATCAGCGGCAGCGAAGTGGCACGGCGCACTTGCGGGACGAGTGCCATTGTCGTTGTCTCCTCGCGACCGTTGTGTCCGCCGGCTTCAAAGCCCTCGGCCACCACCGCATCGACACCAGCCTCCTCGCACTTGCGGGCAAACTTGCTGCTCGACACGACATGTGCCACAGTCACGCCGGCCTCATGGAGCATGGACGTGAACTTCTTCGGACTGCCGGCCGACGTGAACACTATCTTAACGCCTTCATCTATGACAATGCGCATCAGTCGGTCTATCTCGGGATACATCAGCGGAACGTTCACACCCCACGGCTTGTCGGTAGCCGCCTTCAACTTGGCTATGTGCTCAACGAGCGTCTCCGGGTGCATCGACCCTGCCCCAAGCAGCCCCAGGCCGCCTGCATTGCTCACGGCAGCGGCCAGTCTCCAGCCGCTGCACCACACCATTCCGCCTTGCACTATCGGGTAGCGGATGCCGAAAAGTTCACAAATCCTGTTCATGTCAAACCATTTTCTTTTGTTTGTCGCGGCGCACATTGCAACCGCCAACGCTGCTTACGCTTGCGCAAAGTTAAAGAAAAACGGTGAAAAAACGAATGAAACGAAAAGAGTGTTTGCTGCCGTTTGCAGCAAACACTCCTATTTTTCAAATCACTTAACGCCCAATCTCACGCCACGGTGATGAGCGTGTAGCTCTTCTTCCCACGCTGCACGAGCAGGTATCTGCCATCGATGAGGTCGTCGGCTGTGATGAGGCGGTTGAAGTCGGAGAGCCTTTCCTTGTTTAGCGACACGCCGCCGCCCTGCACGAGCTTGCGCATCTCGCCCTTGCTGGCGAACACGGGAGCTGCCTGCGTGAGCAGTTCCACTGCGGGCTGGCCGAGCTGGTCGCGCCCGATGGTGTGGTGCGGCACGCCCTCGAAGATGTCGAGCAGCGTCTGTTCGTCGAGGCGCATCAGGCTTTCGCGTGTCGACTTGCCGAAAAGTATGCCGCTGGCCTCCACTGCCGCGTCGAGAGCCTCGCGCGAATGCACCATCACTGTCACCTCCTCGGCGAGGCGGCGTTGCAGCGAGCGGCGGCCCGGGTCTTGCCGGTGTTCCTCTATCAGGGCTTCAATCTCGTCGCGTTCGAGGCTCGTGAATATCTTTATGTAGCGTTCGGCATCGTCGTCGCTGACGTTAAGCCAGAACTGGTAGAACTTGTATGGCGTTGTGCGCTTGGGGTCGAGCCAGATGTTTCCGCTCTCCGTCTTGCCGAATTTCTTGCCGTCCGACTTGGTGATGAGTGGGCAGGTGAGTGCGAACGCCTCCGCCTCCGAGCCGAGAGTGCGCCTGATCAGTTCCGTGCCGGTGGTCATGTTGCCCCACTGGTCGTTGCCGCCGAGTTGCAGCTTGCAGTTCTTCTCGCGGTAGAGGTGCAGGAAGTCGTAGCCCTGAAGAAGCTGGTAGGTGAACTCCGTGAACGAGAGTCCGTCGCGGGCAGTGCCGTTCAGCCGTTGCTGCACGCTGTCCTTGGCCATCATGTAGTTCACGGTGATGTGCTTGCCCACCTCGCGTGCGAAGTCGAGGAAGCTGAAGCCCTTCATCCAGTCGTAGTTGTTCACCATCTCCGCAGAGCGTTCGCCGCTGCCGTCGAAGTCGAGGAACTTGCTCACCTGTGCCTTTATGCACTCCTGGTTGTGGTAGAGCGTAGCGTCATCGAGCAGGTTGCGCTCCTGGCTCTTGCCCGAGGGGTCGCCTATCATGCCTGTCGCCCCGCCCACGAGGATTATCGGCTTGTGCCCGCAGCGTTGCAGGTGGCGCAGCATCATGATTCCGCAGAGGTGTCCGATGTGCAGCGAATCCGCCGTCGGGTCGGTGCCGAGATAGGCCGTCGTGGTCTCGCGCATCAGCTGCTCCTCGGTTCCTGGTGTCATCTGCGCAAGCATTCCGCGCCAGCGCAACTCTTCAACGAAGTTTTTTTCCATTGCTTATTCTTTTTCAGTGTTTCCATGATGCCTTCGGCTTCAGGCCCTTCGCCGTGGATGGTTCACGGCACAGGGTCGTAGCCGCTGCCGCCCCACGGATGGCAGCGCAGCAGCCGCCTGACGGCGAGCCACAATCCTTTGAGCGGGCCGTGCTTCATTATGGCCTGCCTTGCATATTCGGAGCATGTGGGTGTGAAGCGGCACGTGGCCGGCGTGAAAGGCGATATGAATCGCTGGTAGACCACTATCGGCAGGCACAGCAGCCAATTTGCCGCCCGCCCCACTGCGGCAAGCGCGGCTCGCAGAGTGAGGTTTCCCTGCGTCATAGCCGTTCGGCTATGCGCCTGAGCAGCAGATTCACGCTGGCTTTCACCTCGGCCTGTGTGTGCAAGTTGTCCGAAAGCCAGATGAACGCCAGCGACATTGCCCGCCCCGGCATGGCTTCAAGCGGCTCGGTCAGCGTCTGCTTGTCGAGGCGATAAGCCTCGCGCATGAGCCTCTTGACGCGGTTGCGCTTCACCGCCCGCTTGAAGTGGCGTTTCGAGACGCTCACCATCACCTTCACCGCAGGCTCTCCCTCCACACGTTCCACGAGCCTGTAGACCGCCCTAACGGGAAACGCCGACACCGACTGTGACCCTCCCGTGAAGAGCGCGGCCACGGCATCGCGGCCTTTTAGCCGTTCGGCCTTGCCGAGAGTATGGCGTGTTGTGGCAGTGGACATTGCTGGGCTTTTGTGTGAGTGCGGGGCGGATGGTGCTGCGTGCGTGGGCGGCAGCCGTCACTTCTCCTGCTCGGCAAGGAAGTGTTGCAGTGCGCCCGTCATCGAGGGGTATTGCGCCGTGGGGGCTTCTATTGCCACGGTGAGGCCGGCCGCCTTGGCCGCCTTGGCCGTGGTAGGCCCGAACGTGGCTATTGCGACGTTGCCTTGGCTGAAATTCGGGAAGTTCTTCACGAGCGAGTCTATCCCCGACGGGCTGAAGAAGACGAGCATATCGTAGTCGAACGAGGCCGCCTCTTCTTCCGTGAAGTCGTTGCTCACCGTGCGGTACATCACGCATTCGCGGTGGTTCAGTTTCTTAGAGTCGAGCATGTTGGCCACCTTGTCGTCGTGTACGTCGCTCAACGGCACGAGGTATCGCTCCGCCTTGTGCTTGGCCATGATGGGGAGCAGATCGTCCATCTTGCCCGAAGTGCCGAAGAACACCTTGCGCTTGCGGTACTGCACATATTTCTGTATGTAGAGCGATATGGTCTCCGTGACGCAGAAATACTTCATGTCCTCCGGTATGGTGACGCGCAGCTCTTTTGCGAGCTTGAAGAAATTGTCAATCGCGTGGCGCGAGGTGAACACTACGGCGGTGTGGTCGAGGATGCTTATCTTCTGCTGCCGGAACTCCCGTGCGCTGATGCCCTCCACTTTGATGAATGGTCTGAATACCAATTCCACCCCGTATTTCTCTGCTATGTCATAGTAGGGCGATTTCTCGCTCGTTGGCTTGGGCTGTGAAACTAATATCTTCTTAATCATCGGTGAACTACTGATTTTATTCTACGCATTGCCATTTGCCACCAAAATGCCGCACAAGGCGAGCAAAGGGGCTATTTCGAGGGCACAAAAGTACAAAATTATTTGCAGAAAACCGCCGTTGCTTCTGAAAAAGATGGTTTTACACTTGCAGAGGGACAGCACCTTAGCCGCTGCCACTATCGCCCCCAATGCCGCCATGACCGCCGCCACGGGCAGGTCGAAATAGACCCGCAGCAGCGTCACTGGAAACATGGCCGCGCCCTCTGCCGCCGCGATGAACAGTGCCCATCGCAGCCACTCGCGGTTTGCGCGCGTGTCGAAGAACACGGCGTTGGCCACCGCCTGCACGGCGTGCTTGCCCACGATGTATGCCGCGAAGATGGCGGCATAGGTGGCCATAGCCCAGTGGTC
>CAZURD010000006.1:29681-41941 GCA_964623445.1 uncultured Prevotella sp.
GCCTCCCCGGCCAGCAGCCTCTGCCGCGTTTCGGCAATCAGACTGTCGTCACCGAATGTCCGTTCGTCACCCACGCGCGGCATGGCGGCCATCTGCGTGGGGTCGGCGAGGGTGTCGCCGTGGGCAAGGAGCGTGTCGGGATTGGTGAGCAGGCGCGGCGGGAGAGCGTCTTCGTTGGCCTCCGCCTGTGGCCGTGTCAAGGCGCAGGCCGCCGCACTGTCCGCTCCCGTTGCGGGGGGCGCGGGCAGTGCGGCGGCCTGCATTGTGGCTGTGGAGTCGCTTTGCGTCATGCCGGGTCAAAGCCCGAAGGCTCGCCTGATGTCGTCCACGCGGTCGAGTTTCTCCCACGTGAACAGCTCCACCTCCATCTCCTTGTCCTCGTGGTAGTGGCTGGTGAACCGCTTCACCACCGTCTCCGGGCGGCGACCCATGTGCCCGTAGGCCGCAGTCTCGCTGTATATGGGTTGGCGCAGTTTCAGTTCGCGCTCTATCGACTTCGGCTTGAGGTCGAAGAGCAGGCCAATCTGGCGCGCTATCTCGCTGTCGCTAACGGCCACGTGGCTGCGGCCATAGGTGTTCACGTAGATGTTCATCGGCTCGGCCATGCCTATGGCGTAGCTCACCTGCACGAGCATCTCGTCGGCAACGCCCGCCGCCACCATGTTCTTCGCTATGTGGCGCGCGGCGTAGGCCGCCGAACGGTCCACCTTGCTCGAATCCTTGCCGCTGAACGCCCCGCCGCCGTGCGCTCCCTTGCCGCCGTAGGTGTCCACGATTATCTTGCGTCCCGTCAGGCCGGTGTCGCCGTGCGGGCCTCCGATGACGAACTTGCCAGTGGGATTGACGTAGTATTTTATGTCGTCGCCGAAGAGCGCAAGCACTTTCTCCGAACCTATCTGAGCCTTCACGCGGGGCATGAGCACCTCCTTAACGTCGCGGCGTATGGTTTCGAGCATCTTGCTGTCGGCTTCGAGCTGAGCCTCGCGGCTGTCGTCAGCAGGCTTTATGAACTCGTCGTGCTGCGTGGATACGACGATGGCCTCTATCCTCTCGGGCACGCCGCCGTCGCTGTACTGCACCGTCACTTGGCTCTTGGCATCGGGGCGCAGGTAGGTCATCACCTTGCCCTCGCGCCTGATGTCGGCCAATGTGCGCACGATGAGGTGTGCAAGGTCGAGCGTCACGGGCATGTAGTTCTCCGTTTCGTTGGTGGCGTATCCGAACATCATGCCTTGGTCGCCGGCTCCCTGCTCCTCCTCGTCGGTGCGGTTCACGCCCCGGTTGATGTCGCTGCTCTGCTCGTGGATGGCGGTGAATATGCCGCAGGAGTTTCCGTCAAACTGATATTCGGCCTTGGTGTAGCCTATGCGGTTGATTGTCTTGCGCGCAACGGTCTGCAAATCGATGTACTCCTTGCTGTGTACCTCGCCCATGATGACCACCTGCCCCGTGGTGACGAAAGTCTCGCAGGCCACGTGGGCGGCGGGGTCGTAGGCCAGGAACTGGTCGAGTATGGCATCGGATATTTGGTCGGCCACCTTGTCGGGATGTCCTTCCGACACTGATTCGGATGAAAAGAAGTATGACATTTGTATGGTTGGTTTGTTGTTTGGCCTTTCCCGCACCGTGGCAGGGCTGCCGTGCCCGTTCCGTGGGGCATTGCAGGCGCGCCGCGGGGGTGCTTTGCGGCCAGCTGGCAAAGGTATGAAAAAATTGGCGAAACGGCAAAGGAAAAACGGTTAAACCAAAATCGGCCGTTAGGCTTCATACTGATTCTGCGGTCATGCCGTGCAGATTGACTTCCGGCCTCGTCGAAAACGTAGCGGGCTACGCCAAGACGAGGCCGGAGACAATATGCCGGCCAAAGTCGTCCGAACGTCATGTCCCGCACAAAAACGAACGCCTTTTTGATTCAACCCAAAGCTCTCCGGATGCAAACAGACGCACGCTGCCGTTAACTTAATTATGTTAAGGACGCGGATAAACACTTCTTCTGATAATCACTTGATATTCACTTAATTGCAAAACCTATGGTTTTGCGCTGCAATAAATGCCTTATTGGCCTCCAATTAATGCCTCATTGCATGGCAATAACTGCCGTTTCGGCCTGCAATATGACACACATGGAAAAGCAGTGGGAGGGAGGCTGTTTTTAGTTGCATATCCGCAAGCAGTGGCGATGTGCGGACATTCACAAAAAAATGACGGGGCGACACTTCGCAGTGTCGCCCTGTCGCAAACTTCAAACAACCAAAAAAGAAATAGATTTCTGCTTTGGTGCTAAGCGGCCGACTTGCGGTCGCGCCGCCTGCGGTCGGAGAGTGCCTCGCGCCCCGCCCGCAATGGCGTTCGGACGGGGTTGCGAGGCCGTCGCTCTCCTTATCGTATGAAGAGTAGTTCGCGATACTTTGGCAGTGTCCAAAGCTCGTCTTCCACGATCAGCTCCAGCTTGTCTATCTGGTAGCGTATGGTGTCCATCTTGGGCGCAACGGTGTCGTGGTAGGCAATGGCGCGTTCGCGCATGTCCTCAATCTTGTTTGCCACCTTGCGTGCCTCTACGAGTTCCTCCACGCCGCGCTCAATGAGTTGCGTGCGTTCGGCTATTTCCTCGATGAGACCCAGGTTGCGCTCGGAGAGGTGGGTGGCCTTCTCCTGACCGAAGATGGCCTGCATGTTGGCCACGTTCTTCAGCAGCTGGCTCTGGTAGTGGGTGGCCACGGGGATGATGTGGTTCATCGACAGATCGCCCATGACGCGCGCCTCTATCTGAATCTTCTTCGTGTAGGTCTCCCACTTCACCTCGTTGCGTGCCTCAAGCTCCTTGCGCGACATCACGCCGAGGCTCTCGAACATCTTCACGCTCTCCTCATCGAGGTAGCGGTCGAAGATCACGGGGCAGCTCGTCTCGCAGTCAAGGCCGCGCCGCTTGGCCTCGGCCACCCACTCATCACTGTAGCCGTTGCCATCGAAACGTATTGGCTTGCAGGTCTTTATGTCCTGACGCACCACATCGATGATGGCGGTCGTCTTGTCAACGCCGCTTTCGATGAGGGCATCGACACGCTTCTTGAAGTCGATCAGAGCCTCGGCCACGGCGGAGTTGAGCGTTATCATGGCCGATGCGCAGTTGGCCTCAGAGCCTACTGCACGGAACTCGAAGCGGTTGCCGGTGAATGCGAATGGGCTGGTGCGGTTGCGGTCGGTGTTGTCGATGAGCAGTTCGGGAATCTCGGGGATGTCGAGTTTCATGCCCTGCTTGCCCGCCATGGCGAAGAGTTCGTCGGTGTCGGAAGACTCGATGTGGTCGAGCAGTTCGCTAAGCTGCGAGCCGAGGAACGACGAAATGATGGCTGGAGGAGCTTCGTTTGCACCAAGACGGTGGGCATTGCCCGCGCTCATGATGCTCGCCTTGATAAGCCCGTTGTGGCGATAGACACCCATCAGCGTCTCCACGATGAAGACAACGAAACGCAGGTTGTCCATCGGGGTCTTGCCGGGAGCGTGGAGCAGCACGCCCGTGTCGGTGGAAAGGCTCCAGTTGTTGTGCTTGCCGGAGCCGTTGATGCCGGCGAATGGCTTTTCGTGCAGGAGCACGCGGAAGCCGTGCTTGCGTGCCACCTTGCGCATGAGCGACATCAGCAGCATGTTGTGGTCTACGGCAAGGTTGGTCTCCTCGAATATCGGCGCAACCTCAAACTGGTTGGGCGCAACCTCGTTGTGGCGGGTCTTGCAGGGGATGCCCAGCTCCAGAGCCTGTATTTCGAGGTCTTTCATAAAGGCCTGCACGCGGTCGGGGATAGCACCGAAGTAGTGGTCCTCCATCTGTTGGTTCTTGGCCGAGTCGTGACCCATGAGCGTGCGTCCCGTGAGGAGCATGTCGGGGCGTGCGGAGTAAAGTCCCTCGTCGACGAGGAAATACTCCTGCTCCCAACCAAGGTTGCTCTGCACCTTCTTCACATCGGGGTTGAAGTAGTGGCAAACTTCCGTCGCAGCCACGTTGACGGCGTGGAGCGTGCGCAACAGGGGTGCCTTGTAGTCGAGCGACTCGCCTGTGTATGAAATGAAGATGGTTGGTATGCAGAGCGTATCGTCAATGATGAAGATGGGCGACGTGGGATCCCATGCGGAGTAGCCGCGCGCCTCGAACGTGTTGCGTATGCCTCCGCTGGGGAACGAGCTGGCATCAGGCTCCTGCTGCACGAGCAGCTTTCCGCTGAAGTCCTCCACCATTCCGCCCTTTCCGTCGTGCTCGATGAAAGAGTCGTGCTTCTCGGCCGTGCCCTCCGTCAGAGGCTGAAACCAGTGCGTGTAGTGCGTCACGCCCATCTCCGTAGCCCACTGCTTGATGCCCGTGGCAACGGCATTGGCAATCGAGCGGTCGAGCCTTGAACCGTTGTCGATCACGTCTATGAGCTTCTCGTAGACGTCCTTGGGCAGGTACTTGTACATCTTCTCGCGGTTGAAGACGTACTTCCCGAAGTACTCGCAGGGTCTTTCAGCCGGTGACTTCACATCGAGAGGCTTTTTCTTGAATGCCCCTTCGACGACTTGGAATCTGAGATTTGTCATTGTTCTTTTTCTTTTGTGCTATCGTTGTTGTTTGAGTTTCATGCGTTTGGGGTGCATTTACGGTTGCAGCGTGAATCCCACCACGAAGTAGGCTTTCCCATTTTCAGGATTGCCGCTGACCTCCGCAAAAAGCGGCAAGGAGAACGTCGGCGTGATGTTTACATCCTTCGTGGCACGCAGCGAGACGTTGGTCACAGAGAAGCCGTCCACGTTTCCGTATGTTCCGGAGCTTTCATAGGGCACCATTCCCACGGCAGCCAGCCAGTCGAGTCCACCCAGTTTGAACGGCGCGGACACCTCAAAGTAAGAGGAATAAGCACGTTTGCCGTTGGTTTTGTAGTCGTCGCCGGCGAAGTTGGTGTACCATTGCAGGGCCACAGGGCCGAAGTCGTAGCCAACGTTGGCCTCGAACACATGGGCGGTGGAGTGCGCCTTGTAGGCGAAATAGCGCTCATCGGCACCGCCGCTGAACCAGTAGTCAGTGATACCAACATTGAACCCGCCAATGGTATAACCCAAAGTGAGGTCAAGCTCCTTGGTGTCGTCGCTCTCGAAGCCCACGCTTCCCCATGCAGAGAGCGAGAGACCCTTCCACGAGATGCCGAGCGATGGTTGCACACTGATGTTTCCGCAGTCTTGTCCACGCCACACATACTGGCTCACGAAATCAGCCGAAGCACTGGCTTCCACCTTGTCTTGCGCTGTTGCCTGTGTTGCACCGGCGACGAGCATGGCCGCCAGGATGCCAATGGAGGTAATCTTTTCCATGATAGTCTTGTTTAAGTTGTTATGTATAATGTGTTGTGTTGGTTGATCATGTGTGTCGTGTGGCGCAGACCCCGGATGTGGGTGTAGCTGCTACCGCAGCCAGTTGGAGATGCGCTCGATGGCTTCCTGACAATCTTCGCGTTCGCCGAAGGCCGTCAGGCGGATGTATCCCTCGCCGCTCGGGCCAAAGCCCACGCCTGGCGTACATACCACACGAGCCTCGTAGAGCATCCGCTCGAAGAACCGCCAGCTGCCCTCTCCGTCCGGCGTGCGCACCCAGAGGTAGGGCGCGTCCTGCCCGCCGTAGACCTCAAGTCCCAGTTGCAAGAGCGTATCGCGCATGAGTGTGGCGTTGTCCATGTAGTACTTGATGGTCTGCTTCACCTGTTCCTTGCCCTCGGGAGTGTAAGTAGCCTCGGCGGCGCGCTGGCTGATGTAGCTCGTTCCGTTGAACTTGGTGCTCTGGCGGCGCAACCACAACTGGTGCAGAGGTATGCGCTCGCCCTCTATCGTGGCCGCCGTCACTTCCTTGGGCACTATGGTATAGCCGCAGCGCACGCCCGTGAAGCCGGCCGTCTTGGAGTAGCTGTGGAACTCGATTGCCACCTTTCGCGCTCCCCTTATCTCGTAGATGGAGTGCGGTATGTCGGGGTTTTGGATGTAAGCCTCGTATGCTGCGTCGTAGAAGATGAGCGTATCGTTGCGCAGTGCGTAGTTAACCCACTTGCGAAGCTCGTCCTTCGTGAGGGTAGTGCCCGTCGGGTTGTTGGGGTAGCAGAGGTAGATGATGTCCACGCGGCGGTCGGGCAGTTGCGGCACGAAGCCGTTCTCGGCCGTGCATGGCATATAGGTCACGTTGCTCCACTTGCCGTCGTTGAGCACGCCGGCGCGTCCGATCATCACGTTGGAGTCGATATAGACGGGATATATGGGGTCGGTCACGCCCACGCTGTTGTCCCATCGCACCAGTTCCTGTATGTTTCCAGTGTCGCTCTTTGCCCCGTCGTTGATGAACACCTCGCTCGGGTCGAGGTGAATGCCCCGGGGCAGGAAGTCGTTCTTCACTATTGCCTCACGCAGGAAAGCATAGCCCTGCTCCGGTCCGTATCCCATGAAGCCCTCTTTCGTGCTCATCTCGTCGGCAGCCTTGCGGATGGCCTCCACCACTGCGGGGCATAGCGGGCGCGTGACGTCGCCTATTCCGAGGCTGATGACGCGCTCATGGGGGTGTGACACCTTGAAGGCGTTCACCTTCTTGGCGATGTCTGCGAACAGGTAATTGTTCGGCAACTTTAGGAAATGTTCATTAACCAGTGCCATTGTTTCTTTCTTTTTATGTTTGTTGTTGAAGTTTGTCTTTGTTGTCAGTGCTGCGCGGTGTCGTCGCTGTCGTCGCCCGGCAGTGCTATCTCGCCGTCGAAGACGAACGCCGCAGGCCCTCCGAGCCACACGTGGTCGTCGCTCTCGCGCCAGTCCACGGTCAGCGTGCCCCCGTCCATTGCCACGCGGCTGTGTCGTCCAGCCCTCCCCGTGACCGAGGCGGCCACTGCCGTGGCGCACGCGCCTGTCCCGCAGGCCATCGTCACGCCGCTGCCGCGTTCCCATACGCGCGTCCTTATCGTGCCGTCGGCCATCACGCTGGCAAATTCCACGTTGCAACGCTCCGGGAAAAGGGGCGACCTTTCGAGCTGCGAGCCGAAGTGTTCCACGTCGAAAGAGGCCGCATCGTCCACGAAGATGACGAAATGGGGGTTGCCCATCGACACGAACGTGCCCGTAAACTCGCGTCCGCCGGCCTCCACCGTGCCCTCCACCATGCGCCCGCCTGGGGCTGCCAGCAACCGTTCGTCGGCCAGGCGAGGCTCTTGCATGTCCACGGTGACGCTCCTGACGATGCGCCCCGGAGCCACGTCGAGCCTCAGCAGCTTCACGCCCGAAAGCGTGAGCAAGCGCACTTCGGTCTTGTCTGTCAGTCCGCGCTCGTAGACATACTTGCCTATGCAGCGCGAGGCGTTGCCGCACATGAGTGCTTCCGAGCCGTCGGCGTTGAAGATGCGCATTGTGAAGTCGGCCTCGGGCATGGCAGAGCGGCCTATGAGCACAAGTCCGTCGGAGCCTATCCCCGTGTGGGGCGCACTCCACTCGACGGCCGCCGTGGCCGGGTCGGCGATGCTATATATAGAGGTATCTACGTAGATGTAGTCGTTACCTGCGCCGTGCATCTTTGTGAATCGTATTCTCTTTGCCATGCCTGAAGTTGCTTATATATAATGTATATGTGCCTTGTGGGCTTGTCCGGCAAGCCATTGTGACTGCCTTTCGATTGCAAAGTTACAATGTTTGTTGTAAAAACGGCTGCATCCGTGACGTTTTTTAGTGACTTTTGCCACACAAGTTACGATTCGTAGCCATTTATTTGTTTTTCGATGACAATCTGAAATACATTTAGCAACATTTCACCCCAAATGTAACCACATCACACTATACCTTTTCTTTTTGTAAGAGAATTATTGTTTTACATGACATTTTGTTGTAATTTTGCACCGTAAACATTACACAATGCAAGACAGACACTAAGTTAATAACAAAAGAAGAGAGGCAAACATGAGAAAGATTGAAGCAATCATCCGCAAGTCGCGGTTTGAAGATGTGAAGGCGGCGCTGCTCGCTGCCGACATCGAGTGGCTCTCCTACTATGACGTCAGGGGCATCGGCAAGTCGAGGCAAGACCGCGTCTACCGTGGCGTGGTCTACGACACAAGTAGCATTGAGCGCACGATGGTGTCGCTCGTGGTGCGCGACAAGAACGTTGAGAAGGCCGTGCGCGCCATCCTCGACGCCGCCCAGACGGGTGAGATTGGCGACGGGCGCATCTTCGTGATACCCATAGAAGATGCCGTGCGCATACGCACTGGGGAGCGGGGAGACATCGCTCTCTACAACGCCGAACAGGAGAAATGAGGCGACGGCCGCAGTGAGGCCACGCAAGGGTAACCACAACACATCACCAACATCGCCCCACGCACAACGGCGCGGGCGGAAAGAAAAAGACAAAAACGACTTAATCATGGAAACAAAGACCTGTAAACACACTGCAAAAGGACGCGCCGCGCTCGCTGCCGCCCTCACATTGCTGCCTGCGCTCAGCGCTGCCGCGCAGGACACCGCCGCGCCCACGCTCGACTCGGGCAACACGGCGTGGATGATAGTGGCAACGGTTCTCGTGCTGCTGATGAGCATTCCGGGCATCGCCCTGTTCTACGGAGGACTCGTCAGGCAGAAGAACATGCTCAGCGTGATAATGCAGACAATGCTCATTGTGGGCGTCGTGAGCATCCTGTGGGTGGCCATCGGATACACGTGGGCATTCGGCACGGGCTTCCAGGAGTCCGGCAACCCGCTCTTCGCAGTAATGGGCGGCTTCGACAAGGCTTTCCTTTCGGGCATCACGATTGACTCGCTGACCGACGGCAACATTCCCGAACTGACGTTTGTCATGTTCCAGTGCATGTTTGCCATCATCACCCCCGCGCTCATTCTGGGCGCATTCGCAGAGCGCATCAAGTTCAACGGCTACATGGTGTTCATCATACTGTGGGTCATCCTGGCCTACTTCCCGATGGCTCACTGGGTATGGGGCGGCGGCTTCTTGCAGGAGATGGGAGCCATCGACTTCGCTGGCGGCACCGTGGTACACATCAATGCGGGCATATCGGCATTCGTAATGGCCGTGCTCATAGGCCAGCGCGAGGACTATCGCGTAGGCCACCCCATCCTGCCCCACAACATAACGTTCGTCTTCATGGGCACATCGTTCCTCTGGCTCGGCTGGTTCGGATTCAACGCCGGTAGCGGACTGGCTGCCGACGGCCTTGCAGCCAACGCCTTCGTCGTGACCCACATCGCCACGGCAACGGCTGCCGTAACGTGGATGATAGTAGACTGGCTCGTGAACAAGAAAGTGACCACCGTCGGCGCTTGCACTGGAGCTGTGGCCGGACTTGTGGCAATAACGCCCGCCGCCGGCACCGTAGACCTGCTCGGAGCTTTCGCCATCGGCATCATCACTCCGATAATCTGCTTCTTCATGGTGGCTGTGGTGAAGCCGAAGTTCAAGTATGACGATGCTCTCGACGCTTTCGGCGTACACGGCATAGGCGGTATCGTAGGCTCGATTCTCACCGGCGTATTCGCCACGCAGGCCATCACCGGCGAGGGCGGAGAGCAGGGCGCACTCTACGGCGACTGGCACCAGCTCTGGGTGCAGATAATCGCCACGCTCGTGACCATAGTGTTCAGTGCCGTCGTCACGTTCATACTCTACAAGGTTGTGGACGCTCTCATCGGAATCCGTGTTGACAAGCGCGTTGAGGAAGAGGGTCTCGATGTCTACGAGCACGGAGAGTCTTGCTACAACTGATGCCAATTGGCTGAATAAACGATAGGGACGCGCGTCCCATCACTTTCGCAGGAAGTTAAAGGGCAAGTGTCCGCGATGTGGCATAAGGGTCAACGCCACAGTCCGGGCAGGCGCAACGGGTGAGCAACCCCTCTGCCGCCACCTCGCCCTTTAGCTTCCATGCGGAGTGAAATGCCGCCCCTCATCCCAGGCACATTCATTGCAAAGAAAACAATCATCCCTACTTCAAAAAACCAACCTCCCTGTCACCGGCCGCCCGCCATACGCAAGAGCCATTGCCACTAAACTCGCGGGCGGAGTGAAGCGCAGCGATAGCTTCCCGGGGCTTTCCAATCTTCAACGAACAACTTCAACCCCAAAAAGATATGTGTGGAATAGTTTCGATTTTCAACATCAATGAGCAGACAGCGGAACTGCGGCAGAAAGCCTTGCAGATGAGCCGCACCATACGCCACCGTGGGCCGGACTGGAGCGGCATCTACTGCGGCGGCTCGGCCATACTGGCGCACGAACGCCTGTCCATCGTCGACCCCGAGTCGGGGCAACAACCGCTTTTCAGTCCCGACAAGAAGCAGGTGCTGGCCGTCAACGGCGAGATATACAACCACTTGGAGCTGCGCCGCCGCTACGCCGGGGTGTACGATTTCCAGACCGGGAGCGACTGCGAGGTGATTCTTGCGCTATGGCGCGACAAAGGGCCTTACTTCCTTGAGGAGCTTAGCGGCATCTTCGCCTTTGCCCTCTACGATGTCGAGCGCGACGAGTTCATCATCGCCCGCGACCCCATCGGTGTCATTCCCCTGTACATCGGCTTCGACGACGACGGCAAGGTGTACTGCGCCAGCGAACTGAAAGCCCTCGAAAGCCGCTGCGACCGCTACGAGGCGTTCCCTCCGGGACACTGCTACTACAGCGGCGAGGGACGCTTGCGCCGCTACTACCAACGCCCCTGGGAGAACTACGATGCCGTGGCGGCCAACCCAGCCAGCCCCGAGTTGCTGCGCAACGCCCTCGAAGACGCTGTGCGCCGCCAGCTGATGAGCGACGTGCCTTACGGCGTGCTGCTCTCCGGCGGACTCGACTCCTCGATAATAAGTGCCGTGGCACGCAAGTTCTCGAGTATGCGCGTGGAGAGCGGCGGCAAGCAGGAGGCGTGGTGGCCAAGGCTTCACTCATTCGCCGTGGGACTGAAAGGCGCACCCGACTTGGCCAAGGCTCGCCTCGTGGCCGACCACATTGGCACCGTACACCACGAAATCCACTACACCATACAGGAGGGATTGGATGCCATCCGCGACGTGATCTACTACATCGAGACCTACGACGTGACCACCGTCCGCGCCTCCACGCCCATGTACCTGCTCGCCCGCGTCATCAAGTCGATGGGCATCAAGATGGTGCTCTCGGGCGAAGGGGCCGACGAAGTGTTCGGCGGCTACCTCTATTTCCACAAGGCTCCCGACGCGCGGGCGTTCCACGAGGAGACGGTGCGCAAGCTGTCGAAGCTCCATCTCTACGACTGCCTGCGCGCAAACAAGAGCCTTGCGGCGTGGGGAGTGGAGGGGCGCGTGCCGTTCCTCGACAAGGAGTTCCTCGACGTGGCCATGTCGATAGCTCCGTCGGCCAAGATGTGCCCGGGTCACGTGGTGGAAAAGAAGATTCTCCGCGAGGCTTTTTCCGACATGCTGCCGCCGGAGGTGGCCTGGAGGCAGAAGGAACAGTTCAGCGACGGCGTTGGCTATTCGTGGATAGACACGCTGAAGCGCATCACGTCCGACCTCGTGAGCGACGAGCAGATGGCACGCGCCGCAGAGCGTTTCCCCGTCAACCCGCCGCGCACCAAGGAGGAATACTACTATCGCACAATCTTCGCCGAGCACTTCCCGAGCGACTCCGCCGCACGCACCGTGCCGAGCGTGCCGAGCGTGGCGTGCAGCACAGCCGAGGCTCTCGCATGGGACGAGTCGTTCAAGGGACTTAACGACCCGAGCGGACGCGCCGTCAGCGGTGTGCATGAACAGGCGTACAAGCATTAACGGCCAACTCCCTGAAGTCAAGGAAACCACGGAAAGCCGATGAAGCCACTGGGCAGTGATCATGGGAAAGAACCGCCCCGACAGCCGCCTCGGACTGAAACTCGATGATTGCAAATATGCAACCACACAGCAGGCTTTCTCCCGCTGTTTTCAGTCAGTGCCTAATCGCACTGCAATGAATGCCTTATTGGGCTGCAACGGATGCCTTATTGGACTGCAAAAGCTATGGTTTTGCGCCCCAATAAGGCATCTATTGTAAAGCGATGACTGCCAGTGCGTTGCACGATGCCGCCCGCGCTGCTCCCTCTTAACGTTTTTAACTTAAATGGAAACCCGCCCGCCCATTGCCGACAGAGACAGCCAACGCCACTTGCTATGCACCGAGTTGCCGCCGCACATTGGGCAGATGCCCGTCACGGGCGCACATCACGGTAGCATTACCGCCCTTGAATGGAATTAGGAAAAAT